>JAUZOL010000039.1 GCA_030706455.1 Bacteroidota bacterium | reverse complement strand
TTACAAATTGTGGTTGCATTTCGGATGCTTCCTGAGGTTGTTTGGAATATGCCTCGTTTTGGAACTTTCAATCTTCATGCATCACTTTTGCCACAATACCGTGGTGCCGCTCCAATCAACTGGGCGGTTATCAACGGTGATGCTGAAACCGGAGTAACTACATTCTTTCTGACTCACGAAATTGACACCGGAAATATTATTTTACAAGAAAAAGTGGCTATCGCAGAGACTGATACCGCCGGAGATATTCACGATAAACTCATGATAACAGGATCATGGTTGGTACAAAAGACTGTGGATATGATCATAGATGAAAATGTATCTTCCATGCCACAGCCTGAAATCATGACATTGAAAGCAGCTCCGAAAATTTTCAAAGAGACCTGCAAAATCGATTGGAATCAAAATACTGCGACAGTCTATAACTTTATCCGGGGATTAGCTCCCTACCCTGCCGCGTGGTCTATGTTGAAAACTGAAAACGGAGACGAACTGAATGTAAAAATCTTTGAAACGGAAAAAGAACTAACAACGCATACGCTTACCTGCGGGAGTATCGTGATTGAATCTCCCAAACAGGTAAAAGTAGCTGTTATTGATGGTTTTATCCGGTTGAAAAGCATTCAGGTAGCCGGAAAGAAAAGAATGTCTGTTGAAGACTTTTTACGCGGAAATAAGCTTACGGAAGCTTATAAATTTGAATAAGAACGCTAAGCAAAAAAACTGATATTATAAGCTATGCTCTTCATCTCTTCGGGTGAGAGCTTTAGCTTTTCTTTTGCAAAATTGATGTCGACTTCCGAATTCAATGGTACCAGATGTATGTGAGCATGTGGCACATCAAGTCCGATGACAGCAACGCCTACTCTTTTACAGGGCACGGCCTTTTCGATTGCCTTTGCAACTTTCTTGGCAAAAAGGATATAGGCCTGAAGCGTTACATCATCCATATTGAAGAGATAATCCTCTTCAATTTTCGGCACCACCAATGTGTGTCCCTTGGCGACGGGATTAATATCAAGGAATGCAAAAAAACGATCGTCTTCTGCCACTTTATAGCACGGTATTTCGCCTGCAATAATACGAGAAAAAATAGTTGCCATAATTGTTAGTTTTATTGACCTGTTCGATTGTTAAATTGAAATATCTACAATCTCAAAAGGAATAATTCCGGAAGGTACTTTGACCTGAACAGTATCACCAACTTTCTTGCCCATTAAACCTTGGCCGATTGGTGTGCTAACCGACAACTTACCTTCTTTCAGATTAGCTTCACTTTCAGAAACCAACATGTAAGTCATAACCTGCCCGTTATTTTGATTTTTAATTTTGACTTTATTCAAAATTTGTACACTATCGGTATTCAGTGTGCTTTCATCAATTACACGGGCATTGGCCAAAGTGTCTTTCATTTTGGCAATTTTCATTTCAAGCAGACCCTGAGCTTCTTTTGCCGCATCATATTCTGCATTTTCAGACAAGTCGCCTTTGTCGCGGGCTTCGGCAATCTGACGCGAGATAGCAGGCCGTTGTACACTCTCCAATTGATTAATCTCTTCCAATAGCTTTTTGTAACCCTCCTGGGTCATATACGATGTTGCCATGGTAAACTTGTTTTTATTGTAATTGATTGAAAATAAAAAGAATTCCGACTATTGCCGGAACTCTTTTCTTATTTTGTTATACTAAAATGTTCGTTGAATAATTACGCTACAAAGATACTGATTTTTTCTTTCTGATAATATCACTTGAAAAAATTAAAATTTTCGGCTAAATATTTCACTAAAAATAATTCCTCGCTTTATCTCATCATAGTCGAAAAAATCAGGCAAAGAAACTTTTCCCTGATCTTCGGGATCGCTTAATGTTGTTGATACAACGGGCGCTATTTTCACTACAGCCTCTTTATGCAACTTCTTTTCTTCGTCCAGAAAAGGTTGAGATTTGTGTTGAACAATCTCTTGTTTGTATTCCGGAACCGGCTCAGGATTTGCATCCCTTGTCAGTTCTCTAATCACCTCTTCCCAACTTTGTGCAGGAGTAGATGGCGCTGATGGTTCAGATTCCGCTCTCTTCGTTTTCTTTTTGGACAATATACTGCTCAAAACAGCAATAATGACAGCAATAACATAAATGATATTTCCTGAATTATCGGCCATGTTTATCGGTGTTTTGAACTGTAAAGATACACAAATATATAAAAATCCAACGGATTAAAGAGAAAATTCTTCGCGAATTTTGTCCACGTAATCCAACTTTTCCCACGTAAACAGTTCTACTTCTTTTTCAATAGTATCAGTGTAACGAGAAGAGAAGCTCTTTTTTACCACCTGCGGTTCGCGCCCCATATGTCCGTATGATGCAGTCTCTGAGTAGATGGGATTTCTCAATTTCAGTCTCTGTTCTATTGCTTTCGGACGCAAATCAAACAATTTTTCCAAACGAAGAGCGATCTCTTCATCTCTCATTTCTACATTGGCTCTTCCGTATGTGTTTACATATACACTAAGTGGTTGAGCTACACCAATGGCATAAGAAACCTGTACCAAAATTTCGTCGGCAACACCAGCTGCAACAGCATTTTTGGCGATATGACGAGCAGCATAAGCAGCAGAACGGTCTACCTTTGAAGGATCTTTCCCGGAGAATGCTCCTCCTCCGTGAGCGCCTTTGCCTCCGTAGGTGTCTACAATAATTTTACGTCCTGTCAATCCGGTGTCACCATGCGGGCCACCGATAACAAATTTGCCAGTTGGATTAACGTGCAAAATATAATTGTCATCGAGCAACTTTTTCCATTCAGGATTCATAGCTAATACCCTGGGGATAAGAATATTTTTTACATCTTCCTTGATTTTAGCTACCATTTCTTCGTCGGCTTCAGCCTGAGTTTTACCATTTCCGGCCAACACAAACTCATCATGTTGCGTTGAAACCACAATGGTGTGGATGCGTTGTGGAACGCCATCTTCTGAATACTCTACAGTTACCTGTGATTTGGCATCAGGACGCAAATAGCCAATTTTTTTAGCTTCGCGACGTAAAATAGACAATTCGATTAATAATTGATGAGACAATTCCAGAGGCAGAGGCATGTAGTTTTCTGTCTCTTTTGTAGCATAACCAAACATCATTCCCTGATCACCGGCACCCTGATTGAGAGGTTCCGCACGTTCAACGCCACGGTTGATATCGTCGGACTGTTCGTGAAGAGCAGAAAAAACACCGCAAGCATCACCGTCAAATTTATATTCGCTCTTTGTATAGCCAATCTTATTGATTACCTGACGGGCCACTTCCTGTACATCAACATAAGCACTCGATTTAACTTCACCGGCTAATACTACCTGACCTGTTGTTACTAAAGTTTCACAGGCTACTTTTGAATTTTCATCGAAAGCCAGAAAATTATCCAGAATTGCATCGGAAATCTGGTCGGCAACCTTATCAGGGTGCCCTTCAGAAACTGATTCTGAAGTAAATAAATAATTCGTCGTCTTCATTTAGATAATACTTTATTAAACTAACAATAAAAGCATGAAATCGTTTCACACCTTGTCATGCTATGAATAAAATTTGGTTGGGATAAAAAGGCAATGCTTAAGTAGCACTGCATTAACGAGAAAGAATCACGTTTTAGCATTTTTTTCCGTGGTTGCAAGCAATCAAATCTATCCACCATTTTGACGATGCAAAGTTACGTCATTTTGTTCTAATTGCAAATAATCTCTGCTGAAAATATTAGCGCTCAATAAAAAAGCCTGCATTTCTAATCGAAACACAGGCCTTTGTAAATTATTCTACAGAAAATTAGTAGCGCAAACCAATAGTAAAGGCTAAATTGCTATTACGCGTAGTTAATCTTGCCGGAGCTAAATCGGCATCATCGTACGGGTAAAAGTCCTGCTTCTGATTACTCAACACATAAGCGAGGTCGAAGTTCCAGTTGTTATAACGAAACCCGATACCTGCCGTGAAGTTCTGGGTATTTACATCCAAAAAATACTCACTATCTGTTCTGGTAGAATTTCCAGGGCCAAGTATTCTGAATGCATCAGTTTTTGTTGCCGGTGCAATATAGTTATACCCTAAACGTAATGCTATATTATCGGTTGCCCGGAATTCACCACCGACTTTAAAACTGCTTACCGATTTCATGTTGGCTTTCACACCTTCATTCTCAAACTGATATGGTTGGCTGTCTCCATCCTGATTTTTTAATTTCATAGTGGAAAAATCCTCATACTGGTAATCAAAGCTCAAAATTCCTTTTTTGCCAATGATAGCAGCCAAACCAAAATTATAGTAAGAAGGAGTTTGTACTTTATATTTGCTGTAGCCTCCTTCATCAGGGGTAGCTACCGTTCCCCTCCGGTCCGTGTCGAAATTTAATGACGCATAAGTATTATCGGTCATATTATAGAACATCGGAGTGTGATAAGCAAATCCCAAACGCAAAAAATCTGTAGGACGAACAATAACTCCTAACTTAATATCAAAACCTGATCCCGTAGTATAGATTTCGTTTCTGAGATTCATACTTCCTCCGGTACCAAAAACTTCTGAGTAATTGCTTATCAACGAGTAATTCAGGCTTTGCCATCCAACAGAAGCTCCAAGATAAACGATGTTGGAAATATTAGCACCGTAAGCAATACTATATTGGTCAATGTATCCTCTTTCTGAATAGCTATAAGAAGGAAGAACATTTTCGGTATTCCCCAAAAGAGATGCCCATTGATTAGTGCCGCTTGAACTCGGCACAATTAAATGTCCATCATAGCCAAGAATTGATATCCAAGGAATATTCTTCACAGGATCACTATATGCATCGTTTGATAAAATGTCATTTTCAGAAATACCGCCGGTTCGATAAGCAATACTTTTAGTCAATGATGAAAGCTGGTTAGCACCAGAAACAACCCCATTCCTGTTAAATGACTTCAGACGGTCAAACGTAAAGCTCAGGGCAGAACTATACTGATCGGTACCAGGAATAGTTGCAACTATAGACAAGTTATTGAAATGCGCAAAGATATTATTGTCGCTGTTAGTTACACCTTTCCATGTCGAATTTGAAGAATTATTCATCATATTCAGAGTCGCAGTTAACTCCGAACTCCTATATACGCCTAAACCTGCAGGATTGAGTGAAATAGCAGAGGCATCACCTCCCAGGGCCGTAAAAGCACCACCCATACCCATGTAACGTGCAGTTCCTTTTAATTGTGTTTGCGAAGCTTTAAGTGCATCAAATTCATCTTGTGCATGAATGCCGGCAACAAAGCCTAATAACAAACCTAATGAAAGCAAACTCTTTTTTATCATAATATATTTGTTTTAATAATGATATCTATTTTACATTCGTCTCTCGTTTAGGCTATCGGTTAACGACGGCCACCTCCGCTACTACTGCTACGCGAACCACCACCTGAAGAACTTCCACTACTTCCTGAAGAGTAGCTTGATCTGCTGCCCGACGAGTAGCTGGATGAATTGCTGTTATAGTCAGAAGATGATGATCTCTCATATGATTGCGATGAAGATCTTCTACTACCGCTATCATAGTTGTTACTATTGTTTGATGAACTTCTTGATCCACTATTATAGCGGGTGGAATAGTCCGATGATGGAACAGATACAGTTTCAGAGCTGCGACGACTGCCGGCTCCATTGTAGTAATTCCCTCTGGAATTATATGCCGGTGCACTTGTTACATTACTCCCCGCTGAACGACTGCCTCCGCTGACAGTTGTGCTGCCTGGGCTTGCAGCAGCACGGCTACCGCTACTGACATTGTAACCTCTGTTTGAAAGGAAGTTATTCCAGAATGTAGTATTCTGATTACTACCTCTTGTTCCGATTGTATTGCTACGTGTGCCCGAAGTTGAAGAGTTGAATGAAGTACGACTACTTCGCGAGCCGGTGGTAGATGACGCAAAGCGCGAGCCGGCCATTGAACTGCGGGTGGTGCCTGTCGTTGCTTGTCTTCTGCTATCAGAAGTATAGTTGTAAGGGATAGATCTTCCCCAATTGCCACCATACCAACCTCCGTTGTAATATGATGGGTAACCGTAACCGCCCCATCCATAGTAAGGATACCCCCAGCTGTAATATCCACCGTAATATGGATAATCCCAACCAAAGCCAGAACTCCAACCGAAGCTCCAATCCCAGTATGGATCATACCAACTGGAGTACCAGGGAGAATACCAGTTATTCCAATATCCGCCATAAGCCCCGTATCCTCCATATGGATAATGACGATATCCGCCATAAGGCCACCCTCCCCAACCGTAATTGCTGCCGTATACATTAACAGTCCAGTTTACATTGTCAAGAGGATATGCACCGTTTTCGTCGCCATCGTTGATGAGAATCGTACCATCAGGGCTATGGAAGCGCTTGATGCGATTAGCATATTCGCCATTAGCATCTACTTTAGAACTGTCAATAACCGGTTCTTTGTTGTCTCCTGTATAATAAACCGTATCGCCGTTCATATCCCTGACCACTACAATATCCTTATCCCCTACCCGGGTCGATTCAATCTTGTACTGATTGTTGCCCGCAGGCGATGTTTGATTGTCAACAACAGGCTTTGCTTGTTGTGTCTTCAACGGTTTGTCTTTCCCCGGCTTATAATAAAGGTCATCGTAAAGATCTTGCCCGAATACGAATGCCGGAAGCGACATCAGGGCTACTACGAAAAACACTTTTGTTTTCATGATTATATCTCCTTTTCTTTAAGGGTGAATTTTTACCTTTTTATATTAGACAGAATTGTAATCTCTCGGTTTAATTTTTTGGAAAAGATTTCAATATAGAACGTTTTTGGTCTCAGAATTATTATCTAAGTTTGTATACTTATTTGCTATGGGCAAAGTTATACCAAAAGCCCTGTGAATAATACATTTCGCTTGCATTTTAACGAAAATAAACCAAACACTGATGGATTACATTGAACTGACATTATCTCTTAACAATTCGCGTGGTTTTGAGAACGATATAATATCTGCAACACTTGCTGAAATCGGTTACGAGAGCTTTGTCTATACAAATGACGGGATGAAAGCTTATTGTGCTGCATCGTTATTTGATGAAAAAGACCTAAAAAACTGGAAAGAAACGTTACCCTGTGATATTGAAGTTGAATTTACCTTCGAACTGATAAAAGATAAAAACTGGAATGAAGAGTGGGAAAAACACTATTTTTCTCCTATTGTAATCGGTGATGATTGTGTGATTCACAGCTCGTTTCATACAGATGTGCCAAAGGCAAAGTATGATATTCTGATTGATCCCAAAATGTCATTCGGTACAGGTCATCATGAGACAACAAGTCTTATTATCGGCGAATTGATAAAGATGGATGTAACCGGTAAATCGTTACTGGATATGGGATGTGGAACGGGAGTACTGGCCATTCTGGCTGCCATGAAAGGAGCACAACCAATTACAGCCATTGATATCGACGAATGGGCTTACGATAACACCGTCGAAAATATACGTCTGAATGGTTATCCTGACATTGAAGTAGCCAAAGGCGGAGCTGAATTGCTTGCCGGCCGCAGGTTCGATATTGTTCTGGCCAACATAAATCGCAATATTCTTCTCAATGATATGAAACATTATGCAGCTTGTCTTTCTTCTGGAGGACAACTGTTAATGAGCGGATTTTATAAGACTGATATGCCTGCTATTGAAGCTGAAGCTACAGAAAACGGACTGACTTTCATAAAATTTGAAGAAAAGAATAACTGGGTAACTACGGTATACGAAAAACGTTGATACGTTAAATTGTTTACGCGTTGACAACGGGAATCCTGCAACGATTAAACAACTAAACGATTACACAATTAAACATTGACTATGAAGACTTACACGAATGTAAAAGATCTAGGCGCCCTGAAAGCTGCTGTTGCCGAAGCGCTTGAGATAAAGAAAAACCGTTACGCATACAAACATCTGGGCGAAAATAAAACGCTGTTGATGGTATTCTTCAATTCGAGTTTGCGTACGCGCCTGAGCACACAAAAAGCCGGCATGAACCTGGGCATGAACACCATTGTTCTGGATGTCAATCAGGGTGCCTGGAAACTCGAAACGGAAAGAGGCGTTATCATGGATGGCGATAAGACGGAGCATCTTCTCGAAGCTATCCCTGTTATGGGATGCTATTGCGATATTATAGGTGTTCGTTCATTCGCGCAGTTCGAAAGCAAAGAATACGACTACAACGAAACCATTCTCAATCAGTTTATCAAATATTCCGGTCGTCCGGTATTTAGCATGGAAGCGGCTACAGGACACCCGCTACAGGCTTTTGCTGATTTGATTACCATTGAGGAATACAAGAAAACCCAACGTCCGAAGGTTGTGCTGACATGGGCACCCCACCCTAAGGCTTTGCCTCAGGCCGTTCCAAATTCATTTGCCGACTTTATGAATGAAGCAGATGTCGATTTTGTTATTACTCATCCTCATGGTTACGAATTAGACGAAAAATTTGTTCGTGGTGCCCGCGTGGAATATGATCAGGATAAAGCATTGGCTGGCGCAGACTTCGTTTATGCCAAAAATTGGGCAGCTTTTGCCGATCCCAACTATGGGCAAATATTGAGCAAAGACCGTTCGTGGACGGTAAGTACAGAAAAGATGGCGCTGACCAACAACGCTTATTTTATGCACTGCCTGCCTGTTCGCCGCAACATGATTGTGACAGATGATGTAATTGAAAGTTCACAATCGATAGTGATTCCAGAAGCTGCCAACCGTGAAATTTCGGCGCAGGTAGTTTTGAAACGCATGCTTGAAAACCTGTAAAACGATGGAAAAACTGACTATTGTAAAAGTTGGCGGAAAAATTGTAGAAGAGGACGCTTCTCTTAAACAGCTTTTAAGGGGTTTTGCGGCTATCGAGGGTCATAAGGTGTTAGTTCACGGCGGAGGACGCTCTGCAACCGCTATTGCAGCCAAACTGGGCATTGAAAGCGTTATGGTAAATGGACGTCGCGTGACTGATGCGGAAACGTTGAAAGTGGTGACCATGGTTTATGGCGGATTGGTCAATAAAAACATCGTGGCACAGTTGCAGGCAATGGACATTAATGCGTTGGGACTGACAGGTGCCGATATGAATTATATGCTATCGGCTAAACGTCCGGTGGGTGAAGTGGATTACGGCTTTGTGGGCGATGTGAAATCGGTGAATGCCGGTTTGCTGGCCGATTTGATTTCAAAAGACATTGTGCCGGTACTTGCTCCGCTTACGCATGACAAACAGGGGCATCTGCTCAATACCAACGCCGACACCATTGCCGGCGAAGCTGCAAAAGCGCTGTCTAAATTTTTCGACGTAACATTGGTCTATTGTTTTGAAAAGAAGGGCGTTTTGCGCGACGAGCACGATGACGACAGCGTGATTGCAGAAATAGACAAAGAGGCTTTTGCACAATATGTTGCCGACGGAGTAATTCAGGGTGGAATGATTCCCAAACTGGAGAATGCTTTCGAAGCAATTGATGCCGGTGTTAATCAGGTAATTATCACTAAAGCTGATGCTATAGACGGCAAATCGGGCACCAAGGTGAAGTAGTAACTGGTAATCATCAACATAAATAAACCATTGAGAAATCAGGAGGCAGAAGAGAATATCTCAACAGCCCTGATTTCTTAATGGTTTTTTATTTGCAAGACGTCAGGGCTACACCCTTCGCTTTCTCGCGTCGCTGGATATGCTTCCAAGACCACACCACAGAGCTAACGCCCCAATATCTATATAAACAAATCAATTAAGGCATTAAGAAGTATAAAGGAACCTCTTAATGCCTTAATTGTTTTTGATTATCTTCTTAATGTTAGGTATCCCGTGTAATGTTCAACAACGTTGCTGCTTGTGTCTGTTGTTTCGATGATATAGTAATAAGTTCCGTCTGGTAGATTCTTGCCAAGGAAGTGACCGGTACCTTTACCATCCCACTCGTTTTTATAATCATTACTCTTGTAAACCAAATCACCGTTCCGATTATATGCCTCGAATTTAAGACGCAGGTAAGGAGCATGTATAATTTCAAATGTATCATTAAACCCGTCGTTATTGGGAGAGAATCCATCAGGTATAATAAGCGCAGCTACAGGTACATTCGTTATGGTCGGTTTAGGAGTAACGAATCCGGCTTCTGTATTATGCGGATCGTTCGACAAAACATCCGTAATGCTACCTATTAACTTGGAACTACCTTCCGTTGAAGCCTGATTGTACACTTTTCCTGAATACCAGTGAGGATCAATTCGCAAAGAAATAACAATGGAATCGGTTTGTTGCGGAGCTAAGCGACATTTGGATGCCAGTAACGTTGCAATATTACTACTGCCGTCATACAAACTGTTGGCAACAAGGGATCCGCTGGCAACCACGCTCAGTACTTCGAAAGTTTCTCCGTGGGTAAATACTTTTGTCAGATCATCATTTACCTGTATATTCGATAGCGTGTCTTTTGATGACACAGGCATTGTATTCTTCAGCGTAATGGTGTACTTCCAACTAAACATCGTTTTTCCGTCAAATTTGGGTGTGGTAGCCGTTTTGGTTACGCTCAGTACTTGTTGTTTAGCATCTGCCGTATAAATAATCGTAGGCTTATCTCCTGTAAGTAATTTTGGATCAGAATAGTCCGTTACAAGTTTTCCAAAAATATCTATTGCGGCTACCTGAGCCAAGTTTACCACGTAACCGGTATCCACATCAGCCTTCGTAATTTTATAATCACCAGTAAATGTTGTATAATCTTTTACACCGGGCGCCAAACTATCAATGGTAGCTCCGACAACCGTGACTTTAGGATCGATTATATGAACATTCGTAAGCTTATATTTTCCGGTATTTACCACAGTAAAAGTGTAATGAATCTGGTCGCCGGCATCACCCTCAATACCATTCTGGTTTGCATCGACTAATTTTGCCTGTTTTAGCAAAGCAATTGCACCTTTGTTGTTATTGGTGGCTTTCGTGTAGTATGCCTCTCTCTTAATTGAATATGTAGCAAGGCTATCAAACTTGTGACTTAAGATTTCCGATGCCGGAACGCTTCCCACTAAACTGGCCTCCTGATAATTAAACTGCCATTCATCCGTGCTGGGATAGTAACCCGTGTTGTTCGGGGCTTTCCCGTAGCGTGTGATATAATTGGCCGCGGACGAAAATCCCAACATGTTTGTTTTCGAGTTGTGCTGAAGGCTGATGGTCGCCGAAGCGGTGGTATTTCCGTAAATATTCCACGTACGGGTAATCCCGGCAAGGTCAGATTCGTCAGGAGCTGAAGCAGCATAAGAACTGACATTAACGTGCATCGTATTGGCGGTGGCGGGTGACACGGTGGCGGGGGTATAGTCATTCACAGCATATCCTACAGGGAATATAAACGCACCTGTATAGTTTTCCTTTACCAAATGTCCCGATGATGCCGTAACCACATATTTATCGGCATCATAGCCAAAAAGGTTGGCAATGCTGGTAAGCACCATATCCCGGGTGTTCAAAAAGAGATGGCCGGTGGTAAACGTGATGGAGGTTCCTACACGGGCATCGGTATTGAGAAGTAGCACACCTTTGGGGTTGTTGATTTCCATGGACGTGATGGTATTTTGCAAACTGTTGGCCGGATTGCCACCGTTACCGCCATCCAATATCTGTTGAGTGATGATTCCGGTATTGGGATTGGGTTGCTTGAACACGAAAGTTCCGGTACCGGTACCATGGTTTTGTATGGTCCAGGCTGTATTGGAACCATAGATGCGAGCCCCGGGAAATATTTTCAGTGTATCTCCGTAAAAATAGAGTTTTTCGCCATCTT
The DNA here is from genome assembly GCA_030706455.1 of Bacteroidota bacterium. Taxonomy (GTDB): domain Bacteria; phylum Bacteroidota; class Bacteroidia; order Bacteroidales; family Paludibacteraceae; genus Microbacter. Next base: position 12,024 of record JAUZOL010000039.1, on the reverse strand, counting down.
CTATATATACCCGTGCATTCGGACCAAGTACCACATTGCCGAACCATTGCGTGGTGCTTCCGGCTGCCACAGTGTAGGTATCGTCGATGTAAATAGATTCGTTAGTTTGAGCATAGACACCACACATGCAGAGAAGTACAAAAAAAGCCAATAGCCATCGCCTTGCAGAAACGCTACAACATGCCACTGCTCTCCTGTCTGTCTTTGATAATACAAACAGGAGGTTTATTTTATGTTGGATTATTGGATTGTTGGCAAGCATTGAGGGTAAATAGACGCTTCGTTTAATAATGAATTAATGATCAGAAATATTGTTACGGAGTACCATAATATTTTTTCTGATCAGTGTACAGACGTGTTCTGTCATTTACTGATAATACACCAGGAAAGACAATCAGTTCTGAGACCGGATCACCGCCATACATTCCTCTGGTATTAAATGTTGAACTCAATGAAAAAGTAGTGTTGGAATTGACGGTACCACTATTGGCACATAAACAATGCAGAGTCGAAGGGTAAGTATATGTTGCCACATTACTAACATACATTGCACCTCCTGCATTATATGAAAAATCATTGGAATTATTATCTCCGTAATACCAAGGCACAGATCCATTAGCTTCTGAAGCAGACCTTATTGCAAAGTCAACATTGATAGGAACACTTACTAAATATTGCATTGAGGCAGAAGTACCACCGGATAATGCTTTTCGAACCGCGGAAAAGGTTTGGATATTTATGTTGTTATTTTCAAGCATTTCGTCACTGGTATCCATAAATCGAATAGTCGGCCGACCATTTTCAGTGTTGACACTTCCATTATTTACGATTTGTGGCTGGTTTACCTGTGTTGTTTGCGTCAGGTTATTCCCCTTACCACTTTGATCATACCAGGTAGTTACGTAACCGTTTCCACTGAAACTACCGGATAAGGTGAGGTTCAGAGTAGATATTATATACGTACCATTAGAATCAAAATTATCAGGATTAGATTTATAAGAATAAGATCCCGTTTGTTGGTAATATGATTTAGATAAATCACCAGTTTGATCTCCAGATGCATATCGTGGATTCTGAAGTTTTATTGTTATAGTATTAGGTGCTGTTATTGTAAATACTGCTTGTGCCATATTGGTATACGTATTCCACCAAACTGAATACGCATAACCAACAATAATAGTTGTCGGGCTTGAGGTAATGTTAGTTTGAGACGCCGTCAGATTATAAGAATCGTTATCCATTTTTCCGGTAATGTTCGTAATCCCTGTAATAGATATAGCGTTTGGAATAGTGATGGTAAGGGTTGTATTGCTATTGGAATTGGGATTAGTATAACTTATAGAAGAGGTGGAAAATACAGCTCCATTCACAAAATTCAATAAAGCAGTCTGATCCAAATCCCCGGCTTGTGTAAACCCAATATCCTGTGTTGCATTATCAGCATCCCTCCTTACATTAACTGCTTTTACCGCATTACAATTAAGCTTTCTCAAACTATAGGCAGCTGTTGGTTTCTGTGATAATTTTGCTATGATTAAATTACATTGATTCAATGCCCAGAATTTCTGTATCGGAGGTTGAGCATTAGACAACAGGCAAACACTCAACAATAAAATAACTACATTAGTTTTCATAATCATTTGATTAGTTATAGTTATTGCCGATTGTCCAATACAGATAGGAGCCATCGAAAAAGAAGCATGCTATATCAACGGCTCCTGCTGTGGTTGTTAAATTTATTTTATTTCCTCCCCCGTTTATCACCTTATTAGATATAGCTGGAATAGATGTGCCTGAAGCTGTCGTACTCGCTGAAAAACTAATGATACTTTGCGCAGAAGCACCATTTGTTATGACCAAAGTACCATACATGCCTGGTTTTAAATTCGAGAGAGATAAAGTTGGAGCTGTTGATCCCAACGTTACCGTGGCAGAGGCTCCATTACTTAAATCCCAAGCTATAGTAGATGTTGTACCTAAACTTTTTACAGGCGACGTATAATTAGTCGCATTTACAGTTCCATCCACGCCAAGAGTTGGAATCGAAGAACCTGTATTAGACGGTGTGGTAAACGTTGGAGTTTTGGTTGCAATACCAATTTGAGGAGGAGTAGCACTTGTCCCTGATTGCCCGATATTTAAGCCATAAATGGTATTGCCTATATTAAGGGTATTGTTTAAAGTTGCAGTCGTATTAATGGGCGCAGCACTCTTTCCAATAAATATATTGTTATTTCCACCATAAAGTCCAGAACCTGCTGCATAACCAATAGCAACATTATCCCATACATTCCCGGCAGTCTGGATCCAACCAAGAGCGTCATAACCAATCGCAACGTTATTGCCACCAGCAGCATCAGTCCCGTCTGTAAATTTCATCGCTTTATTGGATCCTAAAATAACATTAGAAGGGGCAGCCCCATAGCCAAGATTAATAGTACCTCGTACTCTTGTATCTCCATTTTGCAAGACCCTGAACCCTTCTGTGTTATTTGCTTTCAATACAAAATCCTGAGCATCAATTGTACCAGCAAAATTTATGCCTGCTGTAGTCCCTGCGTTCCCCATCACACTCCATCCAATCGCCGAACTTGACCAGGAAGCGTTTCCATTCGCATCCGAAACAAGAACTTTTCCTGTTCCTTGCGTTCCATCCACTAAACGGAAGGCAGGGCTAGTTGTGCCTCCATTGATATGTAGTAAGACAGAAGGTGATGCTGTTCCTATACCCACATTAGCCCCATTGCCCAGAATGACGGTATTCGCAGTATTGGCAATAGTTCCATTACCTATTGCTGTAGAATTTTGTGCGGTTGCCTTAGCTCCGCTTCCTAATGCAGTAGATTGATATCCAGATGCATTTGCAGAAACACCTATTGCTATTGTTTGATCAGATGTCTGAGCTTTGGCTAAGTTACCAATAGCAATGGACTGATAGGCTGATGCTAAAGTTTGATCACCTAATGCAACGGAACTCTGACCTGTAGCCGCAGCTGAGTAACCCGCTGCTAAAGCCTGATATCCGGTAGAACTTGAAGTTCCTAAAGCAATTCCATTTTGAGCAGCATTAGCTGATTTACCTATGGCTGTACCAGAATTAGCTGCAGTAGCTCCTATACCAAACGAAGTTGAAAATTGATATACGCTAAGTCTACCCGATTCCGTATTATTAGTTTTGAAAACTAAATCCTTATCATCCGTAGTGCCTAAAAAATTAGTTCCTGGTGTAGTACCGGCATTTCCTGTTAAAAGCCATCCACTGCCACCATTTGCGGCAGGTTCCCATTGGTTTGTAATACTATTATAAGTCAAAATCTGGCCGGTGGTAGTTGGCAGTGTTGTACTGATAGTGACTCCGCGGAGTTTTGCCACGGTAGTTGCACCCAGTGTGCCTGTTACATCACCGGTAATCGCTATTCCACTTACATTATATGATCCTGCTGTAGTAAGACGTCCTTGTGCATCTACGGTAAAAGTAGGTATCGTAGTCGAAGTAGAACCATAAGTACCAGCTGAAACTGCAGTATTTGACAAACCAATACTAAATGGTTGTAAGGATGCCCCTGCAGGTGTACCTCCCAAAGTTATACCTGTTCCTGATGTCACATTACTTGCTCCTGTTATACTTGATGCCGCTGGTGTAATGGTCACATTAGATGCTGCTGTTAACTGACCTTGTGCATTTACGGTATAAGTAGGTATTTGTGTAGATGATCCATAGTTTCCTGCTGAAACACCTGTGTTTGCAATACTGATTGTACCCGTAGTAGTAACAGGCCCTCCTGTAAGCCCTGTTCCTGTTACAATATTTGTAACTGTACCAACACTAACATTACCTGCCCCTAAAAGAGAATTGCCATTTACAGTTTTTATATTCGTTCCACTTACAAGTGCGGCTTGCGCCCCAATAGTATTATAAGAAATTGTTTGTGCTGTACTTCCGTTAAATGTAGTACCACTTACAGCCCCAGCCCCAACATTATTAAATGTTATAGGATTTGGCGTATTCGCAGTTACTGTCGTCGAACCTCCAAGGGAAACGCTATTCCCGTTAATGTTTATTGATGAATTAGCCAAATTTACATTAGGTATCGCTGTTGGTAAATCTGCAATTACTAAATTTCGGAAAGTTGGCACAGCTGTAGCTCCCGTTGATGGCCCTGCAAAAATAGTATTTGCAGCCTGACTGGCTAATGTACCAGTTAATGTTCCCGAAGAAGTAACTGGAGAATTTGACACCGAAAATATAGAGGGAAGCGCGAGCCCAACAGACATCACCGTACCTGTATTTGCGGCGTACAACTGGTTGGATGCATTCATTTTTATGGTAGAATTATCATAACCAATTCCAATAGTAGTAGCTCCTGCTGTAGTTGTAGCTGTAATAGGCGATGTGCCAGTAATGCTGCCAATTTTATTATTGAATGCCGTCCAGTCTGAGGTACTTAACAACCCTGGCTGAGTTCCCGATGCTGTTGCGATATCAATAGTACCTGCACTTAACACATTGTTTGCGCCTGTTATGGCCACCCCCGTTGTACTCGATGTAATACTGGCTTTAGTTAAAGCCGAATTTGGAGAAACCCAATTAGGTGCAGACGTACCATTCGACTGTAATATTTGTCCACTTGTTCCGGGATTAGCTGTAGCACCAACTCTTAATGCTCCCGTAAAATTTACATCTCCGGCAACATCCAGTTTATATGTGGGACTGGAATTTCCTATGCCAACAGCACCGGTTTCTGTAACATTGACTAAATCAAGTGCGTCAGGAGCTACATCACCATTTGTTCGTATTCTAAAAACTGAATTATTTGCATTGTTATCCGCATCAATTATGATATCTAATCCGGTCTTACTTGCAATATTTCCTGCGGTTCCTAAAAACAAAGTTGGGCCTGACCAGGTTGAGGCACCTCCACTTACGCCTGAAAGATCCGATTCTCCTAATCCTAGAGCCGGTATTGAATTGAGAGAAAATAATCTCATTTTTTCAGTACCTTGTGTCGCAAAAACTAAATCCTTCGTGTCTGTCGTTCCTAAATAACTTTGTCCTGCTCCTGTACCCGGAGTTGTTCCACTGTTTCCATTCAATAACCAAGCATACGTAGATGGACTAACAGGCAACCAGTTTGTGCCGTTGTAGCCTAAAACCTGACCATTACCCGGTGCTGTAGTACTAATATCTATTCCCCGTAATTGATTGGCATTCCATAACGGAGCGGTATTATTCACCGCAAAAGAAGCATCACTGCCTCCTATCAAGGCATTGGTATAGCCGCCACCCAAAGTCAAGGGATTGGTTGCTGAAGCTAATGAAGTTCCTGTTGTAATATTATTGCGAACAAGAGATGAGCTGGATACTGTTTGCGTATTCCACGCACTACCATCCCAACGGAAAAGGGTTGAATTCCCAGGGGCAAGAGTAACACCTCCCACTGTAATTGACTGTGTGGAAGTGTTGCTATTGGATACCTGAAAAATTCTACCCGGAGTTTTATCTGTTGGATCAGGTAATGGAAAAGAAATACCTGCTGTAGAAGTTTCTTTAACCACAGCACCGGAATATTTGTCTACGGTTGCAGCGGCTGTTAAAGTAGGATTGCTGCTATAATCACCCAGAGGAACTGAACCCAGTATTGTTGAGCCGTTGTTGTGTAGTGTAGCTTTCGGTGTTGTGGTTCCAATTCCCACATTTCCATCAATTGCTACAATGCCGCCGGCGTTTTTATTGTAGATGTCACTGCCTACCTGCTTCCATTTCGATTGATCAATATCTTTTATTGTGCCTTTATTGTCGATAACACGTACGGGGGTCTGTGCAATTACATTAGGTGTAAGTGCCAGCGAAAAAAGTAGAAATATCCAGATTTTAGAAGAAGAAGAGAGCATTTTGACCAATTCCTTAGATTTTGATTGTGTATAAAGAGAAAAGAAAAGAGTAACTTAGAGGCAAGGATAATCCTTGCCTCTAAGGAATATGTGGAAATATTATTTAACCCAATGAACTTCAACAATATCACCTGCATACAGAGCCCATTCTGCATTTGTACTTGAACTATTTGGAACTAATGTCACCACTCCTGCTAAAACCGTGTAATCTACATTTGCTAATAATTTAGCACCATTTCTATAAACAGACACTTTTGCATAATCAGCTGCGTTCAATGTAGTAGCACCTGTAGTAACAGTAGGAGTTGTTATAAATGAAGCATCTACTGTTTTAGTTGTTTCTCCAGCCTGCACTTGTAGAAGGTCAGTAAATAACATTTTCTTAACTTCGCCTGTAACTTCATCATGAACAAGCATGGTCCAACCTGCTGGATTAGACGCTCCGTGAACAGCAGTAGCAGAAGCAGCTGCTGCTGTTCCAGCAGCAACTACTTGCAAATTATCCAGTGCAAATACCTTACCAGCTGCATCAATGTAAGTATTGTCAGTCAATGTTCCTCCCAACTGCCATGTTGTTGTAACACCACTAGCAGTTGCTTTTGTAATCTGAGTAATACCATTTTGTACCTGTAAATACTTAATGGTTCCCTTGTTATCGATCAACCTGACTGCACCACCATTGGATGTACCATTACCAACAACACCACTAGCTGAAGCAGCTGCAGAGTTCGTAATAACAGTCTGAGTAGCTGGTGCTGTAGTGGTCTGAGCGTTTGTCGTAAACGCAAAAATACCGATGGCGAGCATTAAGCCGGCCACTTTCATCCATTTTCCTGTAGAATTTGTTTTCATCTCTTCGAATTTTTAAATGTAAATAAATTAGAAAATTAAATATTGATTCTTGATACTTTTATTTCCATTGATAAATTTTAATCTCATCTCCTGCAAAACATCCACTATCAAATACCGCGTCCGGTTTTAAGGTGATGCTAGACGAGCCTGCTGTAGCGCTAAAATTTATTTCAGTACCATTGCGGTATACCTGTATTTTATCGGCAGAGCTTATGGGATAAGGGGTAGAGAAAGCAATTTGTCCTTGTATTGCCGTATGAACCACTACTTTTCTGCCGCTTGCCAGGCTTGATGCAGATACTGATTTGACAACACCGGTAGAGGGGTCGGCCACCAGAATATTGTCGGTATCATTGCCTGTTTGCAGGCCGGTAATCGATAATGTATTGGTAGCATCCGTATTGATTGTGGTAGGACGGGTTAGTGTACCGCCAAACGAGATAGTATGCGTTGAGGGGTCATAACTCAATCCGTTTGTGGCATTCAGGTTTTGAATAAGTTCGTTGAAAGAAATTTTGCGCAATACTCCAGAAGAATCAGAGACAATCAGGCTGTCGGATTTTAATCCTGTTTGAAGACCCGATAATGAGATAGTGTTAACCGATGAAGCGGTAATTGTTGTGGGCTTGATAAGAGAGCCTCCGAGTTGCACGATGTTAGCACCGCTTTTCGAAAGGCCATTGTTGGCATTTGTAAGTGAAGATGTGGAAGAAATGTCAATTATTTTGATCCATTGTGTTCCATCGTTATAATAAATGCCTTCGGAAACATATGGTAAATTATTACCATTAGTAGTTTTATTATAAACTAACATCCCTTTTACATGCGATGTTAAAGGAGCTGGCGATGTCGTTAGATTTAAGTTGATGCGGGGCAGCAGCAAACCCTTTTTCCCGTTGACAGCATCTCCAAGTTCTAAATAGGCATTGGCATCAGAAGGACCTATGATTCCACCTATTTTAGTTTGAGAGTGAACATGGGAAAAAATAACGCAGATGAATATGACTGCAATTACTTTTCTCACAGATAATTATATTTTTCTCTTTAGATATTATTAATAATACTACCATTAACTTTATTTATTTGGATAATAGTTAATTAAGTAGCTATATTAACTGTCATAGTCAAAACATTCGCGCTACATCAAGCAACAGCACTAGGTTTTGATACATTTTAGCGCTACAAATGTATGGAATTTATTCATCTCGTTATTTATTAAACAAACATAATTATGTTAACAATAAACAACCAAACAGCAGTAATACACATAAATAACATAAAATATATTTATTTGTCATGAATAAAAAAAATAGTATACATGAAATTATTTTGAGATGATGAATTCCTGTTTTTTTGCTACCTGTATGGTCATAGCATAAAATATACCGGAATATTGGTAACCGAACTTCTTCCAGATTAAAACAACTCCGTCTTTTAAGGCATATATAAATCAGAAGCCCTCTAATTGGGCCATAACAAACAACGAAAACCATTAAGGAATTAAAGTTGTAGAGAAGGTTCTTAATTCCTTAATGGTTTTGTTTTATACAGCAATTTTGTTCAATTTTCAAAAACCTGATATAAAACATCCTTTATGCGAGGGGTTTCTTGCAAGAAAAGAATATATTTGCCTTAGAAACATATGAACAATCAATTCAAAATATTTATACTATGAAAAGGCTTATACTCATCCGTCATGCAAAAGCGGAAATTCTACAACCCGGTATCCCGGATGTTGATCGTATTCTTTGTGAAAGAGGGAAAAGTGATGCTGTTAAAATGGCCAACCAGCTGTATAGCACCGAAATCACACCAAGCGATGTAATTTGCAGTCCGGCGAAACGAGCAGTGGAAACGGCTACTGTCTTTGCCGAACAATACGGCATAGAAAGACTCATCAAAGAAGAATTTCTTTATGGAGATTACAATTTTGCCGACATAAAACAGCTGCTAATTGAAGAAGTTCCTTTGGCCGACACTGTTTTAATTGTAGGTCATAACCCTAATCTTTCTTATATTATCGCCAAACTTACCGGTAATTTTAACCAGCATCTTCCTACTGCGGCTGTGGCAGTCCTTGAATTCGATATTGAAAAATGGGACGATTTACAACCTTCGACGGGTGTTTTGGAAATGTTTTTCTATCCCGATAAATGAATAAAGAATCTGTCGCAAAAACTATAGACGAATACATCGCACGTTTCCCGGACGCAACAGCTATCAGGCTTCAAAAGGTACGGGAAACGATTCGCGGTGTAGCACCGGATGCGGAAGAAGGGATCAGTTACCAGATTCCGGTGTTCAAGCTTCACGGTCCGATGGTTTATTTTGCAGGATACAGAACTCACATCGGATTCTATCCGACCTCGTCCGGCATCGAACAATTCAAAGAAGAGTTATCCGGATACAAAATTGGGCGCGGAACTGTCCGGTTTCCCCTGAACAAGGAGATTCCTTATGACTTGATTGCCCGCATAACAGCGTTCAGGTATGCCGAGAATATTGCAAAGAAATAGGCTGTGAGGAAGTGACAAAATCAGTCTTTTTTGAAAAAGACAATATAAGCTATGCCTACCAGATTTGTAAAAATACCCACAGGTATCAACATTTTCACTCCGCCCATGTTACTAATGCCATGACTGCTCAATGCGCTTATTTGCAACAACATTGCAGTATAGGTCACAGCCAGTCCGATAGAAAAGGATATAACCCCAATTGCCAGTTTCAGCATAAACGGTAGTTGTGTATTCCTTGTAAATTTAGGATATAAAAACCAGAGGCCTGTAACGGGCATCAAAATAAGTACTAAGCACAAAAACATTGTTATCATAAACTGCGTGGAATTATTCTATTGATGATGATGCAAAGATAACAATTTTGGATTGGGAATCTTTTAAAGGAAAGCAGAGACAAGTATACTTACCTCTTCGACCTCCATTGCCCCAGCTGATCAAGAATCAGATTTTCAAATATCCGCTTCAACTCCTGATTCTCTTTTGGAGTTAATTTTTTCGTATTGATTTCGCACCAGCGATTAAAACCAATTCCCTTTGATACCGCTTCAAGTCCTATTTGAGTAGTTCGGGCCGTATCGCTAATATTCATAACACAATGCAGGGTTTCGTTTCTGTTCTTCAGATAAAAATAGATATGGCAAAAATGAGCTGTGTAAGTGTTTTTAAGTTCCACTTTTTGCCCGCTTTGTAAGGTGACGACCAATTGATAATCAGGATTTCGTTCTTTGAAGATGTTAATCTTGCTCAACAGAGCCTGTCTCGAACATTGGAATGTATAATACTCAGCCCAAGGGTAGTCGTCGGTATTGAGATTAATACACGAATACAGAAAAGAAAATCCCACAACTAATCCAAAGAACATTGCAAATAGCTTATCTTTGAAAGCCGGAATGCTTTTCTGGTTTCGCGATTTTCTAAAGTTCGTTTCCATAGACACAGAATATACCTCAAATATAGTGCTTTTTATTACGATTTTGCGCAAAATATTAGTGTCAGTATATTCATTTATCTTCAACATAGCAGATAGTTACACCCAAACAAAATAATATTTATGAATACATTGATTTCTTGCTGTGGCCTTGATTGTGCCGATTGTGGTGCGCGTAAAGCGACCTTACTAAACGATGACGAATTGAGAAAACAAACTGCGGAAGAGTGGTCAAAACAATTTGGTGTTGACATGCCGTATGAGATCATTAACTGCACCGGCTGCCGTGAAGAAGGCGTTAAGTTTGTGCATTGCAATGAATGTCAGGTACGTAATTGCGTGAAAGAAAAAGGGTACGATACTTGTGCTGATTGTGCGGACCTGGAAAGCTGTTCTATTGTTGGAGGCATTCACCAACATGCTCCATTTGCATTGGAAAATCTGAAGGCACTACACAAATAGAAGTAAATACGGCACACTGAATACACAGAAAAAACGGAATGACACTAAATGATTATCTGTCTAATCCGTGTATTCCGTGTGCTGAATTATTTCTTATTTTTCAGCAACTCTTCCAGCTTAATAAGTTCGTCGCGGTATTGAGCAGCTTCAATGAATTCGAGTTTCTTGGCAGCATCGTGCATAGCTTTGCGGGTCTTTTCGATGGCTTTCTCAAGGGCTGGACGGCTCATGTACTGAACCACGGGATCGGCTGCTATATTCACATTTTCCGGTTCAACATAAGCCTTCATTGCTGCTTTTTCGGCAGCCTGTTTGCCTAAGACGGATGTGTGACCCTTGCGGATCGATTTTGGAGTAATGCCGTTGGCTTCGTTATATGCCAACTGTTTCTCTCGGCGACGGGCAGTTTCGTCAATAGTCTGACGCATGCTATCAGTGATTTTATCGGCATACATAATCACACGACCATTCAGATTACGAGCCGCACGCCCGGCTGTCTGCGTGAGTGATCGGTGCGAGCGCAGGAAGCCTTCTTTGTCTGCATCCAGGATAGCCACTAATGATACTTCGGGTAAATCGAGCCCTTCACGAAGCAGGTTCACACCTACAAGAACATCAAAGAGTCCGTTACGGAGATCTTCCATAATCTTCACCCGTTCCAGCGTATCAACGTCGGAGTGGATATAGTTACAGCGGATACCCATTTTCATGAAATAGTCAGTGAGCTCTTCTGCCATCCGCTTGGTGAGCGTAGTGACAAGCACCCGTTCGTCTTTTTCGGTGCGCTGTGCAATCTCCTCCATTAAGTCATCTATCTGGTTGAGACTGGGCCGTACGTCAATAATAGGATCGAGAAGACCGGTAGGACGCACTACCTGCTCTACCACTACCCCATCCGACTGCTTCAATTCATAGTCGGCCGGCGTGGCGCTTACGAATATTACTTGCGGTGTCAGCGTTTCAAATTCTTCAAATTTCAGTGGACGGTTATCCATAGCCGCCGGTAAACGAAATCCGTATTCTACCAGATTCTGTTTACGCGAAGCATCGCCTCCGTACATCGCCCGGATTTGTGGAACGGTAACGTGACTTTCGTCGATTACCATCAAAAAATCATTTGGAAAATAGTCGAGCAGGCAGAAAGGCCGGCTACCCGGTGCACGTCCGTCAAAATAGCGCGAATAGTTCTCTATGCCGGAACAATAACCCAATTCGCGGATCATTTCAAGGTCGTAAGTCACTCTCTCCTGGATTCTTTTGGCTTCATAGGGTTTGCCTTCCGATTCAAAGAAAGCCACCTGCTTCATCATATCGTCCTGAATCTCGTTTATTGCACGATTGATGCGTTCTTTCGTTGTAACGAAGATATTGGCA
>JAUZOL010000038.1 GCA_030706455.1 Bacteroidota bacterium | reverse complement strand
TTCATAAAATTTCAGGAATCATGTCCAAACATTCTTTACTTCGTTTCATTCTACTTTTTGCCCTGTTTTCTGGCTGCATTGTAATTATGGCAACACCTCCAAAGCAGAGCAGTTCCAAATTTTTCAGAGTCGACGGACAGCAATTGAAGGCTCCCAACGGCAAACCATTCCTTATTCAGGGTATTAATCTTGGCAACTGGGTGAACCCTGAAGGGTATATGTTTCTCTTTAATAACGTAAGCTCTTTTCGTCTGATTGATCAAGCATTTAAAGAACTGGTAGGCGCCGATGAGACGAACCGTTTCTGGCAACAGTTTCAGGAAAGCTATATCACAAAAGCGGACATTCATTATATCCGTCAGACGGGCATGAACTCCATCCGGCTGCCGTTTCACTACAAACTCTTCACCAGAGAAGACTACATGGGAGCCAACAATGAAAATCGCGGCTTTGAACTGATTGACCGCGTAATCGGGTGGTGTAAAGCCGAAGGCCTGTCGGTTATTCTGGATATGCATGACGCTCCAGGCGGACAAACCGGCGACAATATCGACGACAGCTATGGCTATCCCTATTTATTTGAAAACAAGAATGATCAGGCACTGTGTTGTTCTATTTGGAAACGAATTGCGAAACACTATGCCAACGAAACAGCTATAATTGGATATGATCTACTAAACGAACCAATAGCACCTTACTTTTCCAACAAAGATGAACTGAACAAGCTTTTAGAACCGGTTTACAAGATGGCCACCGCTTCAATTCGTGAAGTCGACAAAAACCACATTGTTATTTTGGGTGGCGCTCAATGGGATGGGAATTTTACGGTGTTCAACGACTGGAAATTTGATGATCAAATGATGTACACCTGCCATCGTTACTGGTGTGATACGTTACAGGCAAATGTTCAGGATTTCGTGGACTTTCGGAATAAAACCAATCGCCCGATTTACATGGGAGAAACCGGCGAAAACACCGACACATGGGTTAATGCTTATCGCAAATTACTCGAAACGAACAATATTGGATGGCACTTCTGGCCATATAAAAAACTTGAAAAAACAAGTTGTATGGTGTCTGTAAAACCTCCGGTGGGATGGGATAAAATTGTAGAGTTTACAAAGAAAGACAGGAGTAGTTTTGAGAAGATTAGAGAAGTAAAACCATCAGTAACAGAAACAAGGGCAATTCTGAAACAGCTACTTGAAAATATTAAGTTCGAAAACTGTTTGAAGAACGACGGGTATATTAAAGCATTAGGAAAACAGCCCTAATCGCTTCTAAAAGTAAATGAGGATGTCCCGAATGAACAAAGGATATCCTCATTTGTTATTTATGCATTGTTTTCTTTCTGAGGAAAAATAACAGACGCCAGTATACTTATACCCAGAATACCTACCACAGCAAAAAGAGAGGGAACCGTTTCTATGTGAACATGGAAAATACTTCCCAACAACATCTTTACACCAATAAATGTAAGCAGGACCGCCAACCCGATTTTCAGATAATGGAAGAGATTCATAACATTTGAAATGAGAAAGAATAACGATCTCAGCCCAAGAATCGCACAAATATTAGATGCAAAAACAATGTATGGATCTTTGGTGATTGAGAAAATTGCCGGAACCGAATCGACGGCAAACAAAACATCTGAAAATTCAACAACGAAAACGACTAAAAGCAACGGTGTAATCATGCGTTTCCCGTCAATTTTAGTAAAGAAATTGTCCTTTACAAAATGAGGATGCACAGCAAAGTATTTAGAGGCGAACCGTACAATCGGATGCTTTGACACGTTGATTTTCTCCTCTTTGTCTTTATCGACATACATCTTAATTCCCGTAAACACCAACAGCGCTCCAAAAATCCACATCACCCACTCAAAACGCTGAATCAGAGCTGCACTCAGGAATATAAAGATAAATCTCATAACAATTGCTCCCAAGATGCCCCAAAACAAAACTCTGTGATAATACGCTTTCGGCACACTAAAGCTCATAAATATCATGATAATCACGAAGATATTATCGACAGAAAGAGCATACTCAATAAGATAACCCGTCAGAAATTCCAATGAAAGCGCTTTGCGGTAGATTCCGAGGTTAGTATCCAAATCCAATGCAGGGTTCAAATTGAGTCCGTGACCATGAAGCTGATTCAGTTCCTGCAGTCTGGCAAACGAATCGACGCTGTGAATCATGTCTCCGTATGCCCCAATAAAAAGGTAAATGCAGAACGACAGCAGTGTCCAGACAATTGTCCAAATAGTTGCTTCTTTAAAGGAGACCTCATGACTGTGTCGGTTAAACAGACCCAAATCAATTGCTAAAACGACAAATATAAGAGAAAGGAATCCTCCGAAAAAGATAAATTCGTGACCGTTCATTATAAATTACTATTATTTTTTGAATACAAGATACACGGCAGCGATCATTAGCAACATGGCAAGTATGTGATTCCAGCGCACGTCTATTTTAAAAACAAGAATGGAAAAAACAATAAAAACAGAGAGTGTAATCACTTCCTGAATAACTTTGAGTTGCATCAGAGAAAATGTACCACCGTTACCCTGAAAACCAATCCGATTGGCGGGGACCTGTAAACAATACTCAAAGAAAGCAATACCCCAACTAATCAGAATAACTGCGAATAAAGGCAGGGAACTGAACCAGGAAAAATCGCGCATACGAAGATGGCCATACCATGCAATCGTCATAAATACATTGGCAAAAACAAGCAAGCCAATGGTTGTAAAACTATTATACATCAAAGACTATTATTTCACATTTTTACCTCTGAGGAGATTCACATTCCCCTTCAGTTTAAACTTTTTACCATCCGTACCTGTGGCTGAAATAAGATAGTAATAAACTCCCGGGGGAGCCAGTCTCCCTCCTACTCTGCCATCCCAGCCCTGAGCCGGATCTGTTGAGGTGTAAACACGTCCTGCCCAGGATGAGTAAAGCAATATCTTATAATTGGCAATCGATCGGTAAGATACCCGGAACTGATCATTTTGTCCGTCTCCATTGGGAGTAAACACATTGGGCACGTTGATAAACGAAGCACTAACTTTCACGGTCAACGAATCAGAATATGAACAAGAACTGGCACTATTGGTTACTGTCAGGGTTACCTTATAATCTCCCGTTTCATTGAACACATAACGAAGATCCGCGTCCGTGTACCTTAAATAATTAGTTGTATTCGCAAGATTGTAAATCCTCCATTCATAAAACTGCGTAACCGGAAGGTTGGCATTACTCTTGAACGAAACATTTAATGGTCCCGACCCTTCGAGCGTTCCCGTTTTTCGTCCCGATTCGTTGGCTGCATCTCTTTCGATAATACTGCCCGTTGGGTGACACTCTACCCGAATTGCCTTGTAAATATCCGAAGTCACTGTGGATGCTATTCCAAATAACGTAGCATACTGATCTCCGGAAAGAGTATAATTTGTATCCTTATATGGAGCATTCAATACAATGGTAGAAAATGGGTATGTCTCGGTCAGGCTTCTGGTAGTTGCCGACCACTGACCCGAAGCATATTCCTGATCGGGATAAGATACTGTAAACTGACGACTGAGAAGCTGCTTTATACTGTTTTTGTCGTAATACACCAAATCGGGTATCTTTCCTAATAAGTTCAATGATATATTACTGCATTTATCAACACCTTCTGAAACAGCAAGAGCATTTAACGATGGCAAATATTTTTGATAGTCAATCACCCAGATATAATATTGAACGCCATTTGCAGTCAACACATAACCCGTTCCATCCTCTACTGAAATAGCCGACAAGTTGCTTACAAATGAGCCGTCATATTTTTTCCATAGGTAGCTCGAAGCCGATCCTGTAAACTGAATCTGATTATCCGCCGTAATTCCATTGAACAGGAACACTGCATCGATATTTTTCACAGCACTACCAGTCAGCTGGATTGAACGACCCGAACCGGATGAAATGAACTGAGAAAAACCACTTGTTGTGATAAAACACAGAAGTATACTAAGGGCAATCTTTTTTATCATACGTCGCTATTAAGAAAATCGGCTTAAATCACTCATTCGAACTTTATCTGATAGAAAAAGCAAATTGATAAAAAGGCAATTACAAGTTGCAAAATTACTATTTAATTTACATGTTGACAAAACTCAGGTTCTATTCCTCTTGTAAACGAGTAGGAATAGATAATATTACACTTTTCCACAAGAAATGACCCACTTAGCGTACAAGTTCGGCGTTTAACAACATTTTACTATCTTTGCCATATACCAACCAAAATCATGCGTAAATATCTATTGTTTATATTAACATTAATAGTATTTGCCAGCTGCAAGCAAACACCCACACACGACAAAGAATTGCTTGCCGCAGCTGACAGCTTGGTAGAAATCTATCCGGACAGCGCTCTCCAAAAACTAAAAAGGCTATCTCCCTTACACTTATCTCCCTATGATAATGCATTATACGCCCTTTTAACGTGCAAGGCTCTTGACAAATGCGGACAATTGGGAGAATCTGATTCTCTCATCAAAATTGCCTCGTCGTACTTTCCTCAGGTCAATTACAACGAAAAAGCGGCATACGCTTTTCTCTATCAGTCAAGGTGTGCCCGCAACAGAGAAGATATATCCTCCAGAGCTGAAAATATTAATAAAGCCATTAAGTTTGGGTTGGCAAGCCAGAACAACAAGCTGACCGGCATCCTCTATTTCGAAAAAGCGGCACTTTACAAAGATCAACAACTTCCTGACAGTGTCATTCACTATGGAATTTTAGCTTTCAGAACACTACAAAAAGGAGGCGACCCCCGCAGTATTTGCAATTCTCTTTTGGCAACAGGAGATGGTTTTTATAAAAAAAATAATTTTCAGGAGGCATTGCATTATTACAAGATGGCTGAACACGAATCATTAAAAACAAAAGGAGTCAATCTTCAAACGACAGCTTATCATCTCATTAGCCGCTCATATTATTGCTTACACCAATACGATTCAGCTCTTTTATATGGCAGACTATCCCTTAAAATCAAAGATACGTTTGAAGCGGAAAAACACATGAACCTTGGAAGCGTTTTTTTAAAGAAAGGCGTGATAGATTCTGCCAAATACCATCTCCGACAATGTTTACAAGCAAAGAATCTTTTATCGGATTGCTACCTGCTATTACAAGAGGCTGAAGAAAAGCAAGGAAACATAAAAGCAGCTATCCAATATTCCACACTTATCGAAGCTGCCAAAGATTCAGATTATCAAAGATCGTTGGTATCCAGTTCTGTTTTAATGAAAAAAAGATACAATTCAGAAAAAGCGCAGGTCGAAAACAAACGGCTTTTAATTCACAATCAGCAGTTTACAATTCTAGCAATTTTATCTATTCTCCTTTGCTTTGTGATTTCGACATTCGTTTTAATAGAAAAGAACCGAAAAAGGAAGTTAGAGTTGCAAAACGAAGCAGCTCAAAATGTCATTTACCAACAACAGCTTCAATTGCAATCAGAGCAAATCAAAAAAATTGAGATACTACAGAAAATGATTCAACTTAAACATATCCCGGAAAGTAATCTGACACAAATCGGAGCCCAGTATCTCAAGTTGTTTGGCGAAGACAGCAATTTGATTCCTGCTGACATTGAAGCCATGACCGAGGTAATTGACAATGCTTTTAATGGGCTATCGAAACGAATCAAAGAACGGTATCCCCATTTCACCCCACGCGAAGTTCAGGTATGTTGTTGCCTCAGAGCCGGATTTGACCATGGCGCAATACTCACTATTTTTGACATAAAAAGTGAGACATACTATCGTTATCGTTCAAACATCAGAAAGAAGATGAATGCAGGTCAGGATGACAAAATTGAGCAGATTCTATCTGAGATATAACAACGGTCTAACTTTTTCGATGAAATGGACACAAATTCCAATATCACTTTTCGGCAGATTCTTCAAATATTCTCACTCTGTTGCTACTGTTGCATACTATCAGGATGCAGGCACACATCATCGAAAGACCTCGCTATATTAACGCGAGCAGATAGCTTAATGGCAAACCACCCGGATAGCTCTATTGCATTATTAAAAAAAATTCCTCATCCAAAGCAACTAAAGCAAAAAGATTATACGCTATATGCACTATTAATGTGTCAAGGCCTGGATAAATGCGGAATAGACATTAAATCTGACAGTTTGATAAAAGAAGCATTGAACTATTACGATAGAAATCCAGATTCATTCAGAGCCGGGTATGTCTATTTATATTTATCCCGTATTTATAGGAATCAAGGGAATGATCAAAAACGCTCCGAAGCCTTGATCAAAGCAATCCCTTACGCCGTTAATTCCAAAGACAATAACTTATTAGGTTTTATATATGCCGACAAAGCCGCAATATATCAAAACCAAGGCCTGATTGATAGTATGATGTTCTATTACAAGAAGGCCTTAAAATCACTAACTATCGCGAATGATAAAAGGAATCGAAATATTGCTTTATTAGAAATTGGATATGGATATTTTCAAAAAGGTGATCTTGATAGTGCTCTTTATTCTTACAAGATGGCTGAACACGAATTAGTCCGATTCGACGACAATATAATAAAGACCTCATTGGATCGGCTAATCGGGATAGCATATCTGCAATCTCAAAATTATCCGTCTGCTCTCCAATACCTAAGATCATCAATAAAAACATCAGATTCATACGACTACCATAAATACATTCTACTTTCACAAGTATTTTTAAAAACAGGAGATATTGATTCTACTCAAGTTTATCTCAAAAAATATTTACAAACGAAGCAAGACATTCCGGAATATTATGAAATCTGTAGTGAATTGTCTTTGAAAAAAGGCAATTTATCGGATGCATTAAAATATT
The DNA here is from genome assembly GCA_030706455.1 of Bacteroidota bacterium. GTDB lineage: Bacteria > Bacteroidota > Bacteroidia > Bacteroidales > Paludibacteraceae > Microbacter. The sequence goes on along the minus strand of JAUZOL010000038.1, from coordinate 17,031 downwards.
CCCGAAAGTATTTAAATGCGAAAAGCGGAGAATATAAGCACTATTTAAACACCAGTCTCAACGGGCTGGAAAAAAAGCTGAACTTTGAAAAAGTTGAAGCTGAAAACCAAAAATTAATACTCAAAAACCAACGCTTTACAATTATCATTGCTCTGGTTGCAATACTCTGGTTGATTATTGCAGTTATAATCCTGATAGAACAAATCAAAAAAAACAAATTGGCCTTAAAGCACGAAGCTGACATCAAACTCATTAACCAACAAAAAATCAAACTGCAAACCGAACGGATATCAAAAATTACTATTCTACAGAACCTGATACAACTTAAACTTATCCCTGAACGTAATTTATCCCAGATAGGAGCTCAATATCTTAAACTATTTGGAGAGATAAATTGCTCACTACCACAACAGACCGAAGATATAATTAAGAATATTGACATTGTTTTTGATGGTTTCTCTCAGAAGCTATTAGGCCAATTTCCGTCTCTAACCCCAAGAGAGATATTAGTCTGCTGTTGTTTAAGAGCCGGAATCAATCAAGAATCAATACTATCAATGCTTAGTGTAAAAAGCGAAACATACTATCGTTATCGTTCAAATATCAGAAAGAAGATGAATGCCGGACAAGATGATAAAATTGAGAAAATGCTTTCTTCGATATTTTAAAGAAAACCCAAAAAATCCCCTCGATACACTATCATACATACTATCTATTCCCGAACAAGCTCACATCACACTGTTTTTGTGCATTTTGCGCACAGACAAAACCTACACCATACATATTTTTTTTTTTGAAAAAACAAGAATCTATCTTACCCTTTTCCGTAATTTTACGCAATTGAAGAGCCTTCTAATCTTATTATTAGAATTTGAAGGCTTGTAGTGGAAAATAGAGTGGAATTATAAGATTAATTACCAATCCATTTATTCCCTATTAGATTTTGGTTAGTTAGAAAGGGAACGACGCGAAGTCGTTCCCTTTTTCTTTTCTCCATATGATTGAAGGTTCTGCTTTGGACTTTATTTTATTACGTATCTTTGCTATCAAATTTCACGTTTATGCGCCGCCAGATCATCTTCATATTCTCCATTATTCTCTTAATAACAGCCTGTCGTCATTCTTCTCCAAAAGATCAAGCTTTATTATATAACGCTGACCGCATAATGGAAAATTTCCCTGACAGCGCATTACAACTCTTAAAAAAAATTCAACACCCCCAATCATTATCATCTAAAGAATATGCATTATTTTCATTATTAACAAGTCAAGCCTTAGATAAAACTGAGGTAAATATACAATCTGATTCGCTTATTAAAAATGCAGTTTCTTATTATTCAAACGGAAAAGATTTGTCCCGTACTGGATATTCATTTTTTTATTTATCACGCTATGAAAGGAATATTGGAAATAGCCAAGGACAAGCAGAGTCTCTATTAAAGGCACTTCCTTATGCCATCAAAAGTAACGATCACAAATTACTCGGCTTAATTTATAGCGAAAAAGCATCCATTTATCAAGAACAAGATCAACTAGATAGCATGATTTATTATAAGCAATTAGCATACGCATCTTTATTAAAAGCACGCGACAAAAGAAATTGTATCATCATGCAGTTAAGTATTGGTTATGGGTATTATCAGAAAATGAATTTTAGGGTTGCATTACAGTACTATAAACTTGCTGAAACTAAAGCGACACAAATCAACGACACAGTAATATTATCGTCAATCTATAAGTTTGCCGGATTAGCTTTGTATTACTTAAAGAACTACCCAGAAGCGCTCAGATATGCTCGCTTGTGCGCCAGCATTTCTACCAATTACAACCCTGATAAATGGGTAAGCCTAGCTGCTATTTTTGTTCAAATGAACCAGCTTGACTCCGCCAAACACTATCTTACAAAAAGCATTAATGATGGATATAAATCATCGGATTGCTATGAACTACTTGAGATGATTGCTGAAAGAGAAAAGAAATATGAAATAGCGGTCCAATATGCGAAATTAATTACGACCGCAAAAGATTCTGTAAATAGGCATTCTCTTGCTACAAGCTTTGCAGGCATGGAAAAAAAATATAACTACGAACGTATTGCCACAGAAAATAAAACGCTTATTATAGCAAACCAACGAAATAAAATTGCTGTATTGTTCCTATTACTTGGATTAAGTGGCATCATCGTAATTGTTTTATTATGGAGATACAGACATAAACAGATACAGCTAAAGCAACATCAACTACTTGTTGAAAAAGAAAAAGAGAACAACCAGTTATTACAACAGCAGATTAATATGCAAAATGCATTGATCAAGAATGTAGAACATCATAAAAAAACAGCTATTAAAAGATTAGTTCCAAGCAATAGCTCGTATTCTATGTCAGAAGAAGGATCTGTTGACTCCATGGCACTCTACGATGAATTAATTTCGAGCATAGATGGATTGTATAATGGTTTTTCGAAAAGACTTAAGAATAAATACCCCCTACTCACCACTACAGACATTCTAATCTGTTGCCTCCTGCGCGCAGGTTTTGAATCGGGGATGATAGCTTCTGTTTTGGACACTCAGACCGATTCATTCAATGTTCGCAGAGCAAGATTACGCAAAAAGTTAGAAATTGAACACGGCGTTAATTTTGCTGATTTTCTTGCCGAATTTTGACTCCTTTTTCCCTTCACACACTTCATCAGATTTGCATGTTAATATCCAATCAAATTATGAATGACATATAAAACTGATTATCTAACAATTAAAGCGAGCTACTTCCTGTGATGTTAATATAATTTTTTGAACAAAAAGTGCACATTGGAATGATTTTGTTTGTTTCTTTGTATTGTTAACCAACACAAAACAGCAAACTATCCAAGATGCGTTTGAAAGAGATAATCCAGCAACTATTACTAAAATGGAAATCTATCTCATTCGGTTGACAAACAAACGATATGAACACATCAAAAATATTTGATTATTTTTCTCTTTAGATTTTGGTTTAGAAACAGGGCGACGAGATGTCGCTCTGCTTCTGGTTTTCAAAATCAATATAAAACAAATCATCTGGCTCGTAATATTCAAGCCTGATCAATGAAAAAACGAAGAAGGTCTTTCCTCGAATAAATAAATTTGACAAGATTACTTGATTTTAGCTCCAAATTTTAGCTGCTTATTTATTCGTTTTTTTTTATTTTCAAGTCTTGTTAATATTCACTCTATTTAAACCATCTATAAATAATAGATTTTCAAATTTTTATTAGAAATAACCATTGCTGATGTTAATATATTTTTTTGAACAAAAATGACACAAACAGAGATTTTTGTGTGTTTCTTTGTAATGCTAACCAACACAAAAATTCTCAAAGATGAAAAATTTCAAATTCAACCCAAATCAAACAACAGCTATCATTGCTGGATTATTTTTATTAACAAGTTTTGAAGCGAAAGCAGTTATAGGAGGTGTATTACCTCCTGTTCACATTGAATCGATGTCTGTTGCAGAATCAAGTACAACGTTAAACACGACCTTCAATGAAAATTAAATTTATGTACCTGCATCAAAGTCGACAGTATATATAACAATTGAAGATCAATCCGGGAATGTGGTATATACAACAAATGTTACATCAAGCACCGGCACAAATCTGTTTATTGACACAACAGGATGGGAAAGCGGAACATATATTGTAACTGAAACAAACAGCAAAGGTACTGTTGTATACGACACGATGATCATGATCCCCTAATAGGTAAAAACAGCATAAAGCCTATATGGCTTAAAATATTTGATTATTTTTCTCTTTAGATTTTGGTTTAGAAACAGAGCGACGTGATGTCGCTCTGCTTCTGGTTTCAAAATCTAAATCTACGAATAAAATTTATGAGATAATCAAACATTTGAATGCTTCAAAATATACTTGTATTTATAATACAAAAATAAGCCCCGGAAAGAATGGTCTTCTCGGGGCTTATTTGTATAGGGTGTTTATTTAGTTTATCTTACACCGAATTTATATACGCAAATCTCATCGTAATTTTCTCCCGGACGAAGAACCGGAGATGGAAATTGCGGATAATTTGGAGAACATGGGAATCCCTGTGCTTCTAGGCAGATAGCGTATTTCACATCATATTTTTTCCCGTATTTACCGGTGAAATTTTCAACCCAGTTGCCTGAATAAACCTGTATACCTGGTTGCGTTGTAAAGACCTCCAGAGTACGGCCGCTAACTGGCTCATAGAGTTCTGCCGCATAAGCCATGTCATGTGCCTGTCCTTTTTTCACGACCCAGTTATTATCAATCCCTCTACCAAAAGTAAATTGATCAAATTCTGCATTGATACGATCTGATATAAGTACTGGGCTTCTGAAATCCATTAATGTACCATCAACAAATCGGACTTCTCCCACAGGGGCCTGTGTTTCGTCAAGTGGTGTATAAAAATCGGCATTAATCGTAAGATAATGATCTTCAATATTACCATTTCCCGCTCCTTTCAAGTTAAAGAACGAATGCTGGCAAAAATTAAGGATGGTTGTTTTATCCGTAATAGCCTGATAATGAACTTTCAATTCATTATCATCCGTCACCTGATAAGTGACTGTAGTTTTAAGATTGCCGGGATAACCTTCTTCACCATCTTTGGCGAGATAGAACAAAACCAGTTTATTGTCAGAGAATGATTCTACATCCCAAACAACTGCATTAAATCCTTTTATTCCGCCATGAAGATGATTAGCACCGTTATTAACCACCAAATCGTATGCTTTTCCTTCAAGTTCAAAATGACCTTTTTTAATACGGTTAGCAAAACGACCACAAACCGCGCCGAAAAATGGTTCTTTTATCAAATAATCATCCAGATTATCAAAGCCAAGCACTAAGTCGTCAATTTTTCCATTTTTATCAGGCGCTTTTAGTGTGACAATTTTAGCACCGTAGTTGGTGATTGCCACTTCCAGTTTACCGCCTTTTAAGACAAACAAGCCAACCTGTTTGCCATCAACTATTTTATTGAATTTTTCCTGCATAGTTTTACGTTTTATCCTATCTTACAAGCTCCATCACCAATTTCGGCGACATAAAAGTCGGGTGTGATGCCTGTTTTTGCCTTATAAGCCGCACCCACTGTTTCAATAAAGGTATCGATAGCCTCTTCTTTCACCAAACTTACGGTGCAGCCACCAAAACCACCCCCAGTCATACGAGAACCGATCACTCCTGGAATTTTCCAGGCTTCTTCTGCCATTGTATCAAGCTCAAGTCCAGTAACTTCATAATCATCGCGTAGAGAAACGTGAGATGCATTCATCATCTGACCAAATTTATCGATTTCACCGGCCTTTAGAGCTTTCACAGCATCGGATGTACGCTGAACTTCAGTAACTACGTGACGAGCGCGTTTGTGAGCAACAGGATCGCTTTCAAGGGCAGACTCAACCTTCTTGAATTCTTCTTCCGTCAATTCAGCCAGATTTTTAATCGGACGCACTTTTGAAATCAACTCTACCGCTTTTTTACATTCAGCAACGCGTTGATTGTATGCCCCTGAATCAAGCTTATGAGGACTATGAGTGTTTGAAATGAGGATTTTTACGCCTTCCAGTTTAACCGGCACAAGTTCAAACTCAAGTGTATCACAATTCAAATGAATAGCATGGTCTTTAGCTCCATTTGCCGAAGCAAACTGGTCCATAATGCCACAATTGACAAATGCAAATTCGTGTTCGGCTTTTTGTCCAATCTGAGCGAGTACGGTACGATTAAAGCCTGTTCCCAACTGATCGTTCAGGGCGTAAGCTGTAACAACTTCCAGCGCCGCTGACGATGACAAACCAGCTCCATTGGGAACATTACCCCATATAAGAATATCAAAACCCTCGGGTATCTCAACACCGCGTTTAATAAACTGCGCAAAAACTCCAAGAGGATAATTCACCCAAATTTTATCAAGAGGAGTGGTTAACTGATCAATTGACAATTCTGTAATTTCAGGTTGATTCAGAGATTTGAATTTAACCGTTTTTCCGCCATTTTTGCGTAGCAACAAATAGGTTCCAAAACTTAAGGCACATGGGAATACAGAACCACCGTTATAATCTGTATGTTCGCCAATTAAATTAACCCGACCCGGCGAAAAGTAGACAGCATCCGGAGCTACACCATAAGCTTCCACAAATGCCTGCTTTAATTCTTCTATTTTCATAATCAATAGTTTATTTGTATAAATGTGTTGTGAATGAAGTGGTACAAATTTACGGATTTATTTTCGCCTGTCAGGAGACAAAACATGTTATACAGCAGGTTTCGTCTTTTCAAAAAAGAGATTATGCTATGAGATTCGGAGAGTAACAAATTGGTTTAATTTTATTATTTTTGTAAAATCATTACCCTTACTACTATCTTTTTATGAGAGTCCTGATTGTTTGCAGCGCCACAAATCAACAAATTGCACCTTTCATTCTGGAGCAGGCCGACAGTCTGAAAAAATTCGATGAGATGGTCGATTTTTTCCTTATCAAGCAAAAAGGGATAAAGGGTTATTTACAAGCTTTACCCCAGCTAAAAGCTAAAATAAGCGATTTCAAACCTGACATTATACATGCTCATTACGGTCTTTCAGGCCTTTTAGCAAATCTTCAACGGAAGATTCCCGTAGTAACAACATTTCATGGCAGCGATATTAATGATCCCAAAGTGCTCAGATGGTCTAAATGGGCAATCAGATTATCTGCTCATTCCATTTTTGTGTCTCAGAAGATAATTGATCTCGCTAACATTCAAAAGCAATATTCACTTTTGCCTTGCGGAATTGATACAGATTCTTTCTATCCAGAGAAAAAAAGGGAAGCACGCCAGAAATTAGGATGGGATGCCATGGGCACCTACATTCTTTTTGCCGGAGCACAAAATAACGCCGTCAAGAATTACCCTTTGGCTAAAAAAACGATTGATTTGATTCCGAAAGCTAACCTTGTTGAACTAAAAGGGTACAACCGAGACGAAGTAAATCTGGCATTAAACGCAGCAGACGTTGCTCTTATGACATCGTTTTCCGAAGGGTCGCCTCAATTTATAAAAGAAGCAATGGCTTGTAATTGCCCGATTGTTTCAACCGAGGTCGGTGATGTGAAAGAGCTAATAGAAGATACCGATGGCTGTTATATAACTACTTTCGAAATCAATTCAGTGGTTGAGAATCTGCAAAAATCGCTCAATTTTGCAGCAAAAGAAGGAAGAACTAATGGCAGATCACGATTAGAAGCTGCAGGGCTGACAGACAAGCAAATCGCCTCCAAATTGATTGACATATATAAACATTGCGTTCGGCATGAATCCAGAAATCAACAATAAATACCAGATATTAAGGGGATATGAAAATATCGACCGAAAGCAATGGGCCGCTTTTGTTGAAGGGCATCCCAACGGAACAATTTTCCAGACACCTGAATATTATGAAATTCACGACAAAGTGCCTGGTTTTCTGCCGTATGTATTAGCCATCTGCGACGACTCAGAGCAACTAACTGGCATCATGGTCGTGATCATCAACCAAGTGTATGGCGGCATAATAGGACATTTTACAGCAAGAGCTATCATCGCAGGCGGACCATTGGTTAAAGATAATGATGAGGAGATTACCCGCTTCATACTCCAGGAATATCTCGCCGACAAGAAAGTCAGGGTCATTTATTCGCAATTTCGCAATCTCTTTGAATTGGGCAGTATGAAAAATGCGTTCGAGGCAATCGGTGCAAAACATGAAGATCACTTGAATATTTTGATTGACCTGACGCAAAGTGAAGATGACTTATGGAAAGGAGTAAAAAGCCGTAAACGCAATAATATTCGGCAAGCACAGCGCAAAGGACTTTTAGTCAGAAGATTGACAACAAAGAAGGAAGCAGACGCAGCATATCCTATTCTGCAGGAAGTCTACAAAAGAGCGAAACTGCCATTAGCGGACAAATCGTTATTTATGAATGCATTTAATCAAATGTATTCCAACGGAATGTTAAGAATATACGGAACCTTTTTTCAGAATGAACTTGCAGGCATAATGTATATTTTTTCATACAATGGACGCTTCTACGACTGGTATGCCGGCAGTTTGAAGCAATATTACCAGTTTAACCCGAACGATATTCTTCCCTGGAAAATATTCAAGATAGCACAATCAGAAAAGATTCCACTATTTGATTTCGGCGGAGCAGGCAAACCTGATATCCCTTATGGTGTTCGAAATTATAAAATTCAGTTCGGAGGAGAACTAGTCAATTACGGGCGGTACGAACTACCGCACAACCGGATTACGTTCTTTATTATGCGAATAGCCTTCAAAGCATGGCAATTTCTTCACTAATCGACAACTTAATGAATATACTTTTCGACATAAATCATCCGGCTCACGTTCATCTGTTCAAGCACACCATCCGAGCTCTCAAAAAACATGGACATAATTTAATTGTCACAGTAAAAGACATCCCCGCGGCCAAAGAGCTATTAAAGTCCGAAAACATCGAATATATTTCCCTTACCGGCAAAAAGCGTGATTCTTTGTTTGGGAAAGCGCTAATGCAATTGTACTACAATTTTTTTCTGTGGAAATTAGCGGTAAACAAACACATTGACCTTGGCGTTGGATCTTCAGTTACTATTGCACAGGTATCCCGGTTCTGTAAAATGAAGTCTATTTTCCTGGACGATGATGACGACAACGTGGAACCGTTAGTTGTAAAACATGTTCACCCGTTTTGCAATACAATCTTGTCTCCGGTAGCCTTAACAGGAAAACGCAACGCCAAAAACGTCATATACTATAACGGAACTCACGAACTTGCATACCTGCACCCAACACGCTTTGTTCCAAACATCAAAACACTGGAATCAATAGGAATCAATCCCTCAGACAGTTATTTTATTCTACGTTTCAACGCCTTTCAAGCGCACCACGATGGCAATGTATATGGGCTTACTCTTGAACAGAAACTTAAGTTAGTGCAACTACTCGCAGGGCATGGCAAAGTGTTGATCACTGCGGAAAGAGAAATTGAGCCTGCACTGGAGCCATACCGTCTTTCTGTTTCACCCGAGAAAATCCATGATCTATTGACTTTCGCCACACTATTTGCAGGTGACAGCCAAACCATGACTTCTGAAGCCGCAATATTAGGAACTCCTGCTTTTCGTTGCAATTCGTTAGTTGGAAAATTGAGTTGTATTGAAGATATTGAGCAAAATTTCGGACTGGCATTCGGATATAAGCCGGAAGAATTCGAAAACATGCTTGACAATATCAGGAAAATATTAAATAACCCGAATAGCAAGGCAGAATGGCAAGCCAAAAGAGCCGAATTTCTAAAAAACAGAATAGACACGACTAATTTTTTGGTCCATTTCATCGAAAATTATCCACACTCGACAAAAAACATCCAGTAAAGTGAGAATTGCATTATACATATCGCATCCTGCTCAATATCTCTTTTTCAGGAATCCTATCCGATTATGGAAAGAACACGGGCATGAAATCAAAATATTCATCCGTACTAAAGACGTATTGGCTCAATTGATGCAATATGATAACGTACCATTTGAAAATGTGATGCCTCATGGACGAAAGCCCAATGTATTCGACATCACCAAAGCCTTCATTTACAGAACATCCAAGCTATTTTTCAAAGTCCTCATATTCAAACCTGATATTTTACTGGGAACCGATGCCTCGGTTGCTCATATCGCGTTCGTTCTGCGAAAGCCCTGTATCACCACGCTTGAAGATGATTACAATGTGATAAAACGACTTGCTTTACTCACCTATCCCTTCACAAACACGATATTGACTCCCGAATGTTGTAATGTAGGAAGATGGAAACATAAAAAAATCGGTTATAATGGGCTCATGAAGTTATCATATCTTCACCCCAACCGTTTCACACCAGACAACAATATTGCCACAAAATACACAGGTAAGAATCCGTATTGCCTCATCCGTCTATCACGCCTTACGGCCTATCACGACATGGGAATCGTCGGCTTATCCCATCCTCTCATCAAAAAAGAGATTGAAATTTGCCAAAAACAAGGGAGAAAGGTGTTTATCAGCGCAGAAGGCGAATTAAACCCGGAGTTTGAGCCATACAGACTTACAATCAACCCTTCAGACATGCATCATGTATTGGCAGGAGCCGACTTATTAGTCTCTGACAGTCAAAGTATGTCTGTTGAAGCCGCCATTCTGGGAGTTCCAAGTATCCGGTTTAGCGATTTTTCGGGTCGCATCAGTGTGCTAGAAGAACTGGAGCATAATTACCACTTAACTTACGGTATTTCCACATCTGATCCTGAAAGATTATTGACCCTGACAGGTAAAATTTTATCAGTTAACAACAGAAAAGAGCTTTACCAGGAACGAAGAAATTTATTATTATCTAATAAAGTAGATGCAGCTCCATTTATTACATGGTTTGTTGAAAACTATCCCAAAAGCAAGAATCTGATGCGGTCAAATCCAGACATTCAGTATTCAATTGGGAAAGAACCGGAGCATCTCGCCTATCAGACCAAAAAGTCCAAAGACGACTTCCTCTCCAAGTCTTCGGACTTTACCTTTCACAAATATATCGACCTGCTGCATGTTCTCAAACATCAGGGATACACATTTAGAACATTTGAGGAATTTTGCAAGGGACAAAAGCAGGGAAGGTTCGTCATCCTGCGACATGACATTGATGCAAGGCCCTATCACGCCTTGCAATGCGCCGAAACTGAACACAATGAAGGCATCCGTGCGTCTTACTATTTCCGCATAGTACGAAACAGCAATCGCCCTGAAATAATACAAAAAATAGCAGCTTTAGGTCACGAAATCGGATATCATTATGAAGAGATGAGCATAACCAAAGGTGACATTGAAAAATCAATTGGTTTATTCGAGAACAATCTGGCGTATTTCCGTCAATTCTACCCGATCAAAACCATTTGTATGCATGGCAGCCCTACCTCATCTTTCAGCAATATTGACCTTTGGAAACATTACGATTACCGGCAATCGGGCATTATCGGCGAGCCTTACTTCGACATAGACTTCAATAAGTTCATGTATCTCACCGATACCGGCAGATGCTGGGACGGTCAGTCGGTCAGCGTTCGTGATAGGGTAAAAGGGAAAATATACGACAGGTTTCATTCTACCAACGACATGATTGAAGCAGCTCTAAGCGGACAATTACCCGACAAAATAATGATCACCACCCACCCTCAGCGTTGGACTGACAATCAGTGGAAGTGGGTATTCGAATTCGTCAGCCAAGGATTAAAAAATCAGATCAAACGTATTGTTGTCCAATACAAGAAAACAAAATAATTTGCAAAGAATTCGGATTTTGATGTTGCAAACAACTCAAATAGTATTAGTTTTGTAATCAGGCGCCACCAGAATCTAACACCCACATGCACGCTTATCCCTGTTTCAAGCCAATTTAATTTCACTCACACAAATACACACGACAATGAACTCATTAGCAACTATTTTCGAAAATGCACATCTGGCTAAAAAAGAATTAGCCACCATTACAGATGCTACTATCAATCGTGTTCTCAATGCCATTGCTGACGAAGCCGTCGCTCAAACGAGCATTATTCTGAAAGAAAACAGTAAAGATTTAAGCCGCATGGATCCGGCAGACCCAAAATACGACCGGCTGAAACTGACAGCAGAACGTATTGAAGGGATTGCTCAAGACCTGCGAAATGTTGCTCTTTTACCGTCACCTCTCGGACATGTGTTGTCGGACATTATTCGTCCGAATGAATTAAATATTAAAAGAATAACCGTTCCATTCGGCATCATCGGAGTTATCTACGAAGCACGTCCGAATGTGAGCTTTGATGTATTTTCGCTCTGTCTGAAATCGGGCAATGTCTGCCTGCTCAAAGGAGGTAGTGACGCGCAGGATTCAAACGTTGCTATTGTTGAAGTGATCCAAAAAGTATTGCTGAAATTTGAGATTAATCCCGATATTGTAACGCTATTGCCTCCCGATCGTGAAGCCACCACCGAATTGCTAAACGCCGTTGGAAAGGTAGATCTGATTATTCCTCGCGGCAGCCAAAGCCTCATCGAATATGTGCGCGACAATGCCCGGGTACCCGTGATAGAAACCGGAGCAGGAATTTGCCATACTTATTTCGATGAATTTGCCGACTTAAAGAAAGGCGCAGCCATTGTAAACAATGCCAAGACACGCCGTGTAAGTGTGTGCAATGCTCTTGATTGCCTTATAATTCACGCAAGCCGCATTCATGATCTTTCGATGATTTGCGCTCCGCTAATCGACTCTAATGTGATTATATATGCCGATGAACAGGCCTATAATTCGTTGAAAGGCTTCTACCCCGAACGGCTGTTAAAGATGGCTACAGAGCAAGAATTCGGCACCGAATTCCTGGATTATAAAATGGCTATCAAGACCGTCGGTACATTTGCCGAAGCACTTGACCATATAGCAAAATACGGATCAAAGCATAGCGAAGCCATCGTAAGCGAAAACAAGCTGCGCATTGCAACCTTCCAGCAGCAGGTGGATGCAGCCTGCGTCTACGCCAACGCCTCAACCGCCTTTACGGATGGATCTCAGTTCGGACTTGGAGCCGAAATTGGCATCAGCACGCAAAAGCTTCATGCCCGTGGACCTATGGCACTTCAGGAGATGACCACCTACAAATGGGTTATCACCGGAAACGGACAAATCAGACAATAAGGATTCCCGTTCACAAACGATAAAAAACCTTCGGCTATTGAAACAGTCGAAGGTTTTTTGTTTTAAGCCCAAGACCACCACGAGCTCATATCTTTTTCTGCTGATATCAAGGCTATACACGCCCCATAAAAAAAGCAGCCATCTGTCATTCAACAGATGGCTGCTTTTTTACGTTTCCACCGGACTTTTACTGCATATGAAACACCTTTGCAAAAACCTGGAATTGAGCTGAATATTGACTCACAATTTGTTTCCGTTTGTATTTATCGGCAAAGTAAAGCAGGTTGCTCAAAGTGGCCATATTGTTTTGAATACGTTCACTGGCACTACGCATCTGTTTCGGAGTAAGACCAGCATACCACGTCAGGCTCTTAATAGACTGCTTAGCCACTGCATTCATTATTTCATCACCTTTCGCGGTTTTACCCAGTTCATAATAGAACCGCCCCATATTCATCGTAAAATAGTCGTGAGGCAAGGTAGTCGGCGGAACGACCTTCATCCCATAATCCAGTACCTTGAGTGCAGAATCTTTTTTATTTTCAAGTATCAGCGCTTCTGCCAGACCAGCAAATTGCATCCGGAACATCGATACCATCCGAACGATATTCTCATCAAGATATACTTTCGGATTTTGAATTCCGCCCCATTTATATTTGTGCATAAGATTATCATACATCACGGCAGTATTGGTATTTGTGCCTTCTTCCATCTTAACCGGCACAATACGGTTTACGATACCTTCGCGTTGGAAATAATCGCTCAGACGAACATTATACATACTGTTCCCGACGGTAGAAGCTATATAAACCGGGCGTTTCCAGTTGTTTGTTTTCAAGATATCCATCAGGATCAAATCCGACTTGGTAATCTGAGAACCGACCTTCATCTCCATCACGGGCAAAACCTTATCGGCAAGATGAGCAGGCACTACTTTATTATTCAGAACCGACTGTTTGTCAACCGGCAATAACACCGTTGATGTCGGGAAAATATCCTGTCCAAACTGATCTTTTGTTCTTGGATCATTGCTCAATACGAACGACATGGCCGTCTTAATATCGACCTTAGTAGAATCTTTAGCATCGTAGACACGAGCCACTTCATGGCTGCCTGACATATATTGAGAAGCATTCCATGATATTGGCAGAGGAGCAGATGTATATGCCTGACGTTTCATCTGGTCAATATACCAGTCGGTTTGCAGATAACTCAAATTACAAACACGCACATCAGGACGGAATTGTTCTACTTCATTACAATACCAGAGAGGGAACGTATCATTGTCACCGCAAGTGAAAATAATAGAGTTCGGAGGAAGACCGACAAGATAGTTCTTACCGAAATCACGACAGGTATAACGACCAGAACGATCGTGATCGTCCCAGTTTTGAGCACAAAGAATACCCGGAATAATCAAACCAAGAATCGATGCTACTACCGCACTGATTTTTGCATTGAAACGCTTTTCGAGGAAACGATAGATAGCCAGTACGCCCAGACCAATCCAGATAGCAAATGCATAAAACGAACCAAGATAAGCATAATCCCTCTCACGGGGCTGTGCCGGAGTTTGATTCAGATAGATAACAATTGCTATACCCATCATAAAGAACAGGACAAGAATAATCCAGAAGGCATGCATGCCCTCCTTTCCCCGGTAAACAAGGTAAAATAACCCTAAAAGGCCCAATAACAACGGAAGTAGGAAATACCGGTTGTGTCCTTTATTTTGAGACAATTCATCCGGCAGGTTCGATTGATCTCCGACCATCAGGTTGTCTATAAAGTTTATACCCGTAATCCAGTTACCACGATCCACTTCACCCATTGATTGCATGTCATTCTGGCGTCCGCTAAAGTTCCACATAAAATAACGCCAGTACATAAAGTTGACCTGATAGCTAAAGAAAAAACCAATATTTTGTATAAACGAAGGAGCCTGAGCAGATTGCTGTTGGCCGCAAGGCTCATAATCGACCGTATTTTCAGGTTCACCAGCCCACTCTTTGTAAGCCTGAACATGACTGGGCTGCTGACTGTACATACGAGGAAACAATGTACAGAATGCATCATCATAAACAATATCCTTTTTATAACCTGTAATAATATACTGATCCTTTTCGTTCGGATTTGCCTTAGGCTTTTTAGCATAGCGCGGAGCTCCTATCTTTTCTTCGGGCAAACAAGTTCCGCCTTCAGCAGGTTTCCACTTATATTCGGCCGTATACAGAGGACCATAAACTAAAGAAGGCTGGTCACCATACTGGTCACGACTCAGGTAACTCATCAAAGAGAACACGTTATCCGGTCCGTTTTGATCCATCGGAGGAGTTGCATTTGAGCGGATCACGATAACGGCAAATGTAGAATAGCCGATAAGCAGCATAGTAACAACTGTCACAATCAGGTGCATCGCATGATTAGACAACGCTTTCTTAAAGTAGAAGAAAAGCAATGCTGTAGCTGCGAGAATAACGATTCCCAACCACAAACGAGTACCCAGAAAAGGAACTCCTGACAACGCAATTGCGACAAGGAATGCTATTTTAGCCCTGGTATCATTTTTCTGAGTGCGGGTTTCATACAATGCCCAGCCCAAAGCGATGGCTGAAATAGCGATATAAGCTAATAATCCGCTATTAAATGGCATTGAAAGGGTATTCACGAAGAAGAGTTCTACGTAGCCTGCAAGCCAGAAATAGGAAGGCATCAAACCGTATAAAAGTCCGGCCAAAATAGCGATCGATACTAACATAGCGATCGCAAGACCTTTTTTATTGACCTGATATTTTTTGAAATAATAGATAAGCACCAAAGCCGGAATAGCAAGCAGGTTTAGAATATGCACCCCGATA
Organism: Bacteroidota bacterium; assembly: GCA_030706455.1. Classification (GTDB taxonomy): domain Bacteria; phylum Bacteroidota; class Bacteroidia; order Bacteroidales; family Paludibacteraceae; genus Microbacter. The sequence goes on along the minus strand of JAUZOL010000038.1, from coordinate 1,417 downwards.
GAGAGTCCCATTACATACGCAAGCAAAATAATCCAGCGCTCGGCATGTGGCTCATCAGATACTTCTTCCCATTTACACATCGCCCAGATAACAACGGCGGTACATAAGGTAGAGAACCCGTAAACTTCGGCTTCTTCGGCCGACCACCAGAATGAATCGGAGAACATGAACGCCCATGCACCTACAAAACCAGCCCCTAATACCGCAATTGCACGACCTGTTGTAAGTTCTTCACCCTTAGCTGCAACAACCTTGCGGGCAAAATAGGTAATGGTCCAAAACAGGAACAAAATTGTGAGTGCACTATAGATAGCAGTTGCGACGTTCACGCAATAAGCAATTTGCGTTTTATCGGAAGCAAACAAAGAGAAGAAGTGGCCTATTAATGCGTGTAGCGGACTTCCGGGAGGGTGACCTACTTCCAGCTTCGCAGCAACGGTAATAAACTCGGGGCAATCCCAAAAACTGGCTGTTGGCTCCAGTGTAATAATGTATACGATGGCAGCAGCAGCAAAGGCAACCCATCCGGAGATGGTGTTAATCAGCTTGAAATTCTTCATATTATGAATTATGGATTACAATCACAACAGGATTCTGATTGAAGTGCCAAAGATACAAATATTTTCGGTTAACGAAAATCAGCTTTCAGCCTCATTAAGAGCAAGAAAGTGATAATTTTCAGCCCTGTTTAGACATCGTTCTACTCCCGACACATTAGGTTATCACTAACAAACAACCCATTATCTATCAAAACACAATAAGATTTTGACCACAATCAGAAAAAAAGCATTACTTTTGTTCTCCAAACTTAAATTGCACATCGAATCAATTTTTCAATTATTTGGAAAAAAGAAATAGAAACAATAAGCGATTTAGGTTTTATTCTAATCTAATGCCTGTTGAAAAATGAATTTTAAGAGTGCAATTCCAGAATCTAAATTCTCACACTTCAAAAACTCAACAACACACAGGATACAAACCCCTTACACACTAATACCGCATTTCGCAAACTCTGTCTTCGGAGTTATTGCAAAACACCTTCAAACAAATAATTTTTGAGCAAATGAAAAGCTTTTTAAAAATCGTTTTGGCCACGTTTGTAGCAATTATACTTGCTACTATTTTTTTCTTCTTCATTTCCCTTGGCATAATCGGAGGCATTGCAGCCTCTTCGTCCGAAGAGACTACTATAAAGCCGAACAGTGTTTTTTCAATTGACCTGAACGGGCAGATAATTGAGAGATCTGAAGACAATCCTTTTGCTTCCCTTTTAGGCGAATATTCCAATCAGGTACAGGAAATCGGACTAAATGATCTGCTTTCGGCTATTCACAAAGCCAAAAACAACGATAATATTAAAGGTATATATATTGAAGCAGGAGCCCTGTCGGCATCCCCGGCTTCCATACGCGAAGTA
>JAUZOL010000037.1 GCA_030706455.1 Bacteroidota bacterium | reverse complement strand
GGTACCAAAACATAGGGTAATTCAAGCAAAAAGGCATTCATACTCTTTTGTTATTCGATTAGAAAAATTAAAGGAACTCTCTTCTCGTTTGGCACATATTGAACGATGTTACTATAACGTTAACACCGATCAATTATTATAGACATTAGACTCGCAAGGATAGAAAAAGTTTAAAGGCAGAAAAATAATTTTAAATATTTCTGTACGAAAGAAGTGGCAGCAAAACAGGATTGTACATCTGATATTGTTCATGATGGCTTGAAAAGCCCTATTTGCATAACCACAGGTCTGTAACCTGTGGGTGATAACTTTCACTTGAAAACGATCTGAAAGGTCGGACAATACTCAAAAATAATGCCTTTGATTATGTCTCTGAAATTAACGACCTCTCTCCCTAGCCCTCTCTCCCAAGGAGAAAGGGAATACTTCAGTGAAAGAAGGAAAAATTGCTCATTTTCAGGTATTAGCCCCTCGTCTTCGCAGGTCTGTGAAGTTCTAAATTGACTGAAAGTCATATTTACTTCAACCCAATGGCGGAGCCTTGGGTACAATTCAGATAAACAGATTTAAGTCCTGAAAGGACGGCTTAAATCGTCCTTACAGGACTTAAAATCTACTTTGTCAGGGAACCCAACGTTTCGCTTCGCTTTACGTTGGGCTGAATTGAAAATCGGCGGAGCCAAATAAGTCACCACTCCGTGGTTAATATCAGAACTGAATAGCCCTACCCTCTGAGAAGGAGGAGTCATACAGTGAAATATTTAGAATTCAATTCATTTTGCAGATTTCCCCTCTCTCCGGGAGAGGGGTTGGGTCAGACGATAAATATCTGACTCCGACACGAAGTCTTTGATCCCGACATTACATCGTCGGTGGTCGTCGTGAGGAGATGTCGGAATGTAAAAGAAAGATTTACATCTTCCAAATAGTTAATCAGCAAAAGGTATAATAATTAGTCTATTATTTCCATTTTCTTCATCAGGAAAGAAGCATTGAGCTTTTTACTGATACCGTCCTTCAGCTTGTAATCAAAGAACAGCTGATCGTCCGTCAATTCCACTTCAAAGCAATGGTTGGAGACGTAATCCGGATACTTTTGCTCCATGTTTCCGATTACCAGGTCGTGGGTGGCGATGATTACCATTGTGTTCAGACTGATGAGTTTATCCAGCAGTCCTAAAGAGCCCGTTTGTTTGTCTTTGGTGTTGGTGCCGCGCAGTATTTCGTCGAGGATTACCAGCGTGCGGGGATTTTGCTCCACCTGGTCAATAATTTCTTTCAGGCGAACCAATTCGGCATAGAAGTAGGATTCGTGATTTGCGAGCGAATCCTGTATTTTGATACTCGACAGAATGGTGCAGGGAGTAAACTCAAACTGTTTTGCAGGCACCGGTGCTCCGTTCATTGCCAGTATCAGGTTGACGGCCACAGTGCGCAAAAAGGTGCTTTTGCCGGCCATATTTGCACCGGTAATAATTACTACAGAAGGAGTGCCCGAAATGGTGATGGAGTTATTGACACGACCTGCAGGCGGCAGCAGGGGATGTCCCATGTCGGAGGCAATTATCCTGAATTCATCTTGCGTAATAATCGGATAAACAGTCTGTTCTGAATTGTTGAAAGCGAAAGTAGCTAGACTTGCTAATTTGTCGATTTCGGTCATCGTTGAGAACCAGCCATTAACGTCTTGCTTGTACTTTGCTTTCCAACGCAACAGCCGGTAGTAAACATGAATGTCGAATAAGAAGAAAGCGTTGAGTAACGCTGCCAACAATACGTTGTCCCGAATGTCGAACAAGGCCAGAACGCGAAAAAGTGAATTCAGCGCACTACTGGCTTTTTGTTCTTTGCCAGACAATGATTTTTGCAAGGTCAGGAGGTATTCCGATGCAAACTGTTCTTCCTCTATCAGGCTGAACAGATGCTTAAATTTAGCGAAGGTTCCGGATATGTTTTCCAGCTGAGAATGAGCCTTGATAATACGCTTACTTTGCTTGCCTACAACAAGTATCGAAACAAAAAGAGGTAAGCCTAACGAAGCCCAGGTAAGGATACTGAAGGCTGCAAGGGTTGTCCATACTATGTTTATCAATGCAAGTATCATTGCGGTTCGTACCACAGCCGAATAGTTCTCATCCGGTTCGGCCAGCCACGATTGCAAAGCATTGGCTTCGTGCCCGTTTTCTTTATACGATTTACCGTTTGCCTGAAAGTCCTGTATGAAATTGTTCTTTTGGCAGAGTTCCCCGATAGCCGCCTGCTTGCGGAGTATATCAACGGCATCTGTGTTTTGGTTACAAAGCGCTTTTGCCAATGCTGCTTTGCCACCACGGGTCGAACTTCTGTTGATATATTGATAAAGCGATCCTGTTCCGAAAAGGTCAAAATCGTTTGCCAAAAAAGGATTGATGGTTGCAAATTCGCTGCCGGTTTCCCTGTGTTGATAGTTGTGATCCAGAAAGAGCAGTTCGTCTTTATTTACCTGCACCTTATGTGTAAGAAACGTGATTTTGTCTTCGAGGCGGAGATTGCGATTGACGAGGATGGTAAATGCTACCAGAGAAAAAAGCGAGGCAATAATGGCCGGAACGAGGTGACCGGCTGTAAAGAAAAGTACCAGAAAGCCCGCAAATCCTACAAAGGCAATAAGACGAGCCCATGATAACAGTCGGCTTTTTTTCTTCAGGAGTGCGAGGTCGTTTTCGAGAGAGATTATCCTCTCCGTGTAGTAAGTATGTGGAGTCATTGAAAATGCGCGTTATTGTTTTAGGTCTGCAAATAAACAAATAATTGTTGAGAAATGGATATGGAACGCAAATGACGCAAATCCACACAAAAAAATTCCAAAGACACGAATTTCACAAATTCACACAAATTGTAAATATCAGAATATGATTTGGGGTGGTTATTAAATTCAGTCACCTTGACTTTCTTAGCAATGTCGATGATTTATCAAAACAAGCAAGGTGTAAGCTATTTAGAAGCTTCAACCCGTGCCGTTCCTACAGAACTTTTAACCTGATTTGTTGACCATCCCTATAAACCTTCATGCCTATGGCATTTTAAGTCCCATCGGGACGATAGGTTTATAGCAAGATGTATCCGGGTTAGAATAAAGTGCCGTAGGTACGACATGTTATGCCTGTTTCATGCCAAATTGAGTAGATAACGAAAAGTCAAGATGACTCACGGTATTGCATTTACAAAAGATGTTTGTTGTGATGTCTTGTTTCGTGTCTTTGAGTCTTTGTGTTGGAATCGTCTCAGATTCGGAATCTTGCTATACGTTAGAGACTTTGTGCGGAAATCTTCTTCCGAAATTTGGGAATCAGGCAAAACATCACGACCTTTGCACACATAAAAGTAACACAATTATTTATCTATGGCAACGGCTAAAATTATTACCGAAAAAGGGGAGATGCAGGTTGAGTTTTTTGAACAAGACGCTCCCAAAACTGTAGCAAACTTTATTAAACTGGCTAAAAGCGGCTTTTACGACGGCTTGACCTTTCACCGTGTGATTCCTGATTTCGTGATTCAGGGCGGATGTCCCGACGGAACAGGTGCAGGTGGTCCCGGCTATACCATTCCCTGCGAATTAACAGGCAACAATCAGTACCACGACAGAGGCGTGTTGTCTATGGCTCATGCCGGACGCGATACAGGTGGTTCACAGTTTTTTATCTGCCATTCGCGCAAAAATACTTCTCACCTCGACCGCCATCATACCTGTTTTGGTAAGGTAGTGGAAGGTTTGGACGTGATCGACCAGATTCGTCGTGGCGATAAGATCCTGAAAATTGAAGTGTCGGAATAAGACTCTGATAACCCATTACAACAACAAAGTCCGGAAAGAATTCCTTCTCTCCGGACTTTTTTTGTCCTTACTGCTTATCCACAAAATGACCTGTTGAGCTTTTACAGCCGATTGGCATAACTCCGTCCTTTAGGGCGGAGATTAAAAAGTCAATGACCGACTGGGCTTTAGCCCTGAAAATGTGGCGTTTTCTGAAAATCGGAGGAGTCATGGCTAAAGCCCTGAATACGCATTTCCCTTTTCTCCGCCCTAAAGGACGGAGTTAATAGAATCTGCGCATGTCGCTTTGCGGATAATCACTTCGTCTCTCAATACTCAAAAAGCAGCTTCGTCAGTTGCTGACATTCTTTGAAATCTTCCAGTGCGAAATCAGGCCGCGGAAACAGGAAATAGTAAAAGCCGTTGCGCACGAAATCTTTCAGAAACGGTTTGCTGATGTCCGTTTCCTTCAATTTTAACTGGCGGAGGGCATAGGCGTTCAGTTTCTTTACCAAGACGGAATCTTTGGCCGGATATTCAAACACCAGGTATTTCAGGGTGTGCTTTGCCGAATCGGTGTCATATTTGAACTCGACCGATCCGACCTTGTTTTTGCCGGCGAATGGCATGAATTTGACGCTTTTCTCCGTTTTTACTTTCCAGTTGTCGGGCAATTTATAGTTGAGCCAGTCGCGCGTAAAATCACCGGCATATAAACTGTAGCTCAATAGTACGAAACTCAACAGTAAGAGAGTTTTCTTGTTCTTCATAATCAGGATGCAAGATGAGTTTATAATTAATTGTTGATGCGTTTGCTGCCACACAAAGTGAAATTCAATGAACTTAATCTTTCGTGTGGCACTGCTATCTTTTGTTTATGTGATATAATCATGCAGACGTGGAGGTGGGTAGAGCCATACGCCCCACAATCTGTGATTTACCGAGCACATTACTGGTCGTGTTTCTGTTCAATTAGTTTTAATATGTCGTTCATCTTATCTATTTGAACTTTTTGTAACTCCAATAATTCTTGCTGTTGATCCATAATAAAATGATCAATTTTTTCATGTAACGCTCTTATTTCCAATTCAGATTTAAGGTTTATCATATAGTCTTTCTTTGACCTATCCCTATCTTTTTCTTCCTGCCGATTCTGACTCATCATAATGACCGGCGCTTGTAATGCGGCTATACACGACAAAATAAGATTCAAAAGTATGAACGGATATGGATCAAATCCTTTATTGGTAAGCCAATATATATTGATAGAAATCCAGATAAAAATAAATACTCCAAATGAAATAATAAATGTCCAGCTACCACCAAATGTAGCTACTTTATCAGCAATTTTTTGTCCTGTTGTTAATACTTGTTTTTCCTCACCTTCTATTTTATCTGTCAGAGTGCTTTTGTTTACCACTGAAGTTAATACCGTCTTTTCAAGCTCTGTCAGCTTGCCAATTTCTTTTACCAAATAATCAGAGAAGGACTTTTCTCTATAGTTGTTTAACTCGCTAAGTGAAATATAGCTGTCATGTGAAAATTGAGGATAGTCTTTTTGAATTAAATCTAAAATAGAATGTCTGATTGTTCTGGCCGAAATTTTTTCCGTAATCGGAAATTCTTTGTTTGAGATATCACTTCGAAAAGTTTCCATGTTTTTTGTTTTTTAAAAACTCAACTTCTACAATTTATTTAATCTGCCCATAGTTCTTTTAGAATCGAACGATGTATTAGATGCCTAACGGAGTAGACTCCCGGTGGCTGTTGCACAATTGAACCATACACCGAACAAATTTGTCGAACTTCGCTCTCCGTTCGGCGTAGGTTTCAGCCTGCGTCATTGTTAAAAGGGAAGTTTCGCTTTCCAATATCTTTCAAAAGTAGTAATATTTCTTCCAAACAAAAAAGCGATAGGGATAAACTATCGCTTTAGGTTTTATGGCATGTACTGAAATTTAAAATTAGAGAAGCTAAATATAATCAGTTTGCATCTGGTTGTGGTTGCGCGTATAGATGCCGATTGGTGATCTCCGAATACGTGCATTTCAATAGAGATTATTATTTATCACGTTTATTCCAGAAATAGTAGCTCTTGATAGCAATTTTAAGTATGTCAGTAAAATTTTTATCTTTGATCTGTTGGTCATTTTTCAATTGAAATATACCAATCCCAATAAATGCTAGAATGGAAAATGGCAATGTCATTGTTAAATAATATGGAGAAATAAATTTACAGACTAATATGTTACAAATTATAATTGTTATTGTGGCGAATAGATAGAATGAACCTGATTTCCAAGGATTGTTTGTTTTACTTTCATTTTTCATGCTAGTTTCTGGCGCTTTTTTGATGTTTTTAAATTTATTCAAAATCTCTTCTTCATTATAGATTGTCAAGGTTGTCCCATTATAATCTAATTTGTTTGTATTCTCTATGTAGTCATAACTGTTTGTCCATAAATTATGAGAATGAACTACAATACTTTTGTTTGGTTTGGATTTTGCAGCTATTTCACAACATAACAGATCATTAGGCATAGATTTGTTGAGGTTTACGTCTATTAATTCAAATCGAGTCGTACTATTGCAACTCATTAGTCCTAACCAATACTGAATGAACTCATTATTTTTCCCAATTTCAAAGTAATTATCCAGCAAAATCTTAGTTTTATCAATTGCAGCTTTTTCTTCGCATTCGGGATCTGAAAATCTCATCAATACATTATAAACATGTTGCGTGTTTTCTCTGATATTATCTATGTAATCGGCTGATAGTGTATATATTGGCATTTCTAAAGCTGGTTTTTTAGGAATATATTAATGTCATCTGCTAAATCTCCTGAATAAAAATCTTTAGGATATTCAAAAGAACCATTAGATTGTATATCAATCATTCTTATTACCGTACAATCCTCATGTTCATCATGTTCTACATAATATAACCCAATATCCGTATTCTGAATATACTTTTCAGAAATTCGTCTCCGCAATCGTTTTAATAAATACTCACTATGTGTTTCGATTAAAAGATATTTTTTTCCTAACCCATTTTTATTGAGAGCTATATCAATAAACAAATCAGCCAAATCAGCCTGCATTTTAGGATGTAAATGTATTTCTGGTTGTTCAATGAGAGTTAAACTATTTTCAATAGACAAAAAACCTTGTATAATGACAGGAAGTATTTGTGATACACCAAAACCTACATCAGTCAAATCTAAGTTTAAGGAATATTGATTTACTTCAATTTGATGAATAATGTCTTTTAGTTGACCAATTTCAATGTATAAATTAAACCTTTTAAACCATTGGTTGACTCGCTTTTTAAGATTTGGATTGTCTTTTAATATCTGGGCAATAGATTCTCCATCTAATGTATCCAAAAAACTGTTGTTTTTAGCTTTATCTAAAAAATAATATCGTTTGGGGTAAGCTCTTAGTGGACTTACATAGTTAATGTTCTTACTAATAAAATTTTGTCTGGCTCTGTCAAGACATCGATTTATAATTTCCAATATATATTTATTAAACAAACTATTCTGCGTTTCATCAGATATTGGTTTGAAAATATTTTGGCTAGGTGTAAATATGTTTTCGTATTGTTTTATAAGATTTGATGACAATAAGTTTTTATTGAACTTCTCAAATGAAATTATATCATCTTTATCTTGTAATTTTATTTTTATCTTCTCATAATTACCAATTGCAAGAGTAAAAAAATCCACATATAATTTTTCATTGTTATATGAGAAAGAATATGAAATTGTTATATCATCAGTGCTATTGAAACTTTTCAATGTTTCGAGAAATTCATAAGTAAAAAATATCTCATTTTTTGAATTAACCAATGTATTAAGAATAATTTCAGGATTACTATTTGTACTGGATAAGATTGATTTAATTATTTCATAATAGCCCGTTTTTTGATTTTTGGGCATTTCCATTGATACTTTATTGATTATTTCTTTGATATTAATATCATCGATACTATTTATTGAGTTTTTTTTAGTTTGTGGTTGGACTGATTTTTTTTGTGTTTCAATCAAATAATCAATCAAATGCTTATTAGATTGGTTGTTGTTATTACTGTTTTTTGAAAAGACAAAACTCGTAAGTAATAATTCTGACTTAATATTTTCAATCATTTCTTTTTGGAAGAAACTCACAAGAGTTTCATCTTTAAATGACAAACTAATTTCAAGATTATTTTCACTCTTTTTTTTTCTAAACAAATTAATTCCTTCTCCCAATGAAAAACAATTTCCGTACAATTTTAAGGGAGAATTATAAAATTGATTTAAAGCAGTTTCTTGTAGCATTAAAAATAACTGAATTACACTGCTTTTCCCTACACTATTAGCTCCAATTAAAATATTAATAGGTCTAATCTCAAGTGATCCATTCCTAAATGCTTTGTAGTTTTCAAATTCAATTTTTTGAAGCATAATATTCTTTGGTTATTAAACTTGTGTCAAATATGGCAGGCTTTAAATATTCTCCAAAAGTAAAGATTTTATTTTTACCAAAAAAGAAATGACAAAATATATTTTACACAAAAATACATTTTGTCATTTAGATTTTACGAATAGGTAGCTATTCAGCAAAAAGAGGGTAGAAGAGGGGCTGATTTAATCAAAAATCAGAGCATTAAGGCTTTAATGCAGAATTTCGTGGAGGATGGGTTTCAGACCGCTGAAGAAGAACTCAACGGCAATCACCATCACAATAAGCCCCATCAGCCGCATCAATACGTTGTTGCCGGTTTCGCCAAGTAGTTTGATGATTCGGGAAGAACTGAGCAGGATGAGGTACGACAGGATCATGACCAGCACAATGGCGGCGATAAGAATCAGCTTTTTCTCCAATGTAACGGCCTGCTCCATCAGTACGATGGCATTGGTGATAGCGCCCGGTCCGCAGATAATGGGGATGGCTAAAGGCGTGATGGAGATGTCGTTGATGTAACTCTTTATTTCAGAGTCTTTTACTTTTACCTGTCCGAGCCTCGCCTGCAACAGGTCCATTCCCATAATGAAAAAGATAACGCCGCCCACAATTTTGAAGCTGTTGACCGAGATGCCGAAAAACTTGAACAGCAGCTGTCCCGAAAAGGCGAAAAAGAGAATGCTGAGCAAACCGACAAGCGATGCTTTTTGCGCAATTTTACCACGGCTGTGGGAGTCGAGCTCCGATGTCATGGTCATAAAAATAGGCATCGTTCCGATAGGATTTATCAGGGTAAAAAAGGAAGTCAGGCACAAAAGGCCAAATGTCATCTCGTCGTTCACGTTAATCTGGTTTTATGGTGTTAGTTTGTATGTCTAAACTGGATTCTCAGGGCATTTTATTAATGAATTTGACTTGTCTTTTTCCTGTCAATATAATATCACTCCTACGGAGCTCCAATAATTACGTTTCAATTATTTTCTACCATAATTTCGCTTCTCCGAAGCTAAAGCAATGCTCCGATAGGAGTATTATTATGGTAGGATATTGTCATTTGTTATGGATAAATAGCTCCGTAGGAGTGATATTATAAAAGTCAATTATAGTATTTCTCGATATTACAATTCAATCACCCGTTTTTCTGCCTGGCTTTTGAAGGCAGCTTCGATAATCTGCATTACGCGGATGCCATCGTCGGCAGTAACCGGCATCGGTTTGTCTTCAGCCAGTGCGGTATAAACGCCTTTGTAGAATTCGAAGTAGTTGCCCTGTTCGCTCTGTACCTTCTCACGGATAGTTTCACCGTTTACCAGGTAGTTGAGAATGCCCTGTTCCGACACGGGTTCGGTGCCCCAATCGGCGCTACCCGGTTTGGCTCCTTGCAGCAAAACGCTTTCCTGAATGTCGGCGCGCGACTTGAGAAAAGAGCCGTTGGTACCGTGGATAATATAGGCCGGAACCGGCTCTTTGGCGATCAATGTGGCTTTAACCCTGACATGCAGAGTGGGGTAGTAAAGCAAAATGTCGAAGCAGTCGTCCACAACAGAAACCGGCCGAATGGTACGGATGTCGGCAAACACCGCCTGTGGCATACCAAACAGGTATAACGCCTGATCGATGGCGTGTGGCCCCAGATCTTTGACGATACCCGAACCGGAATTCGGTTCTTCCTTATGCGTTTTGTAACTCAGGTCGAGGTTGTAACGATCGAAGTGTATCTCCATTTCTTTGATATCGCCGAGTTTGCCGCTTTCGATCACCTTTTTTACGGTCAGAAAATCACTGTCCCAACGGCGATTCTGGTACACGGCCAGCTTTTTACCTTGTTTTTCGGCCAGCATTTTCAGCTCTTCTGCCTCGACCACCGTGGAGGTAAATGCCTTTTCGACAACGACATGTTTTCCGGCTTCAAGCGCCCGTTTGGTGTATTCGTAGTGCGTGTAAGTAGGCGTGTTAATCACCACCAGTTCCACAGCATCGTCGGCCAGTAATTCGTCCAGCGAAGCGTAAGATTGCGTTCCCGGATAAGCATCCTGAATCAGTTTCTTGCTGCGCTCCCATGCGCCCAACAGGTGAAATCCTTCGTGAAGGTTGATAAAAGGGGCATGAAATACCTTTCCGCTCATGCCGTAGGATAATAGTGCCGTATTGATGATCTTCATTGTGATGTAGAAATAAGCGTGCGATGTCAGTATGTGCTGACTTTCTGCTTCTTTGATTTATTTGTTAATTTCAGTATTGGATCTCTCCCCAACCCCTCTCCCTAGGAGAAGCGCTTTAAACCTGCATTAATGAGTCTTATCTCATATTTTTACTGTCGAGTTCCTCCTCGCCTTGGGAGAGGAGGCTAGGAGGAGAGGTCGTGTTAATCAATTTTGTATGAAAAATCAGCATCATTGCTGCGTTGCGTCATTTTTTGTCACCACTTCGTTGTAAAGTTCGAAGAACAACAAGATGAGTAAAAGCCAGAAGCCCCAAAGCAAAGAGACGGATGACAACAGACTGACAACCAGAAATATGATTAATGATAAGATATTTGTGGCAAGAAGAAGAGTCTTTCTTTTGCCGGTTTTTATGTATTTGGTGTTGAATAACAGTAGCAGCGAGATGATAAAGCTGAGGCCAACCAGTATTTTCCCGAATATGTTTTTATAGTTGAAAATGGTTCCTATGCCTGATAAAGAGGCGTCGGTAGGCATTTTTACGCGTTCCCATACGCTATAGAGTGTCCATGCGAAATTATTGAGCTTCGATTTGAACTTGCTTTGCTTTTCGGGTTTAACATTGGATGACACGCTTTTCTGAACCGTATCTGTTTTCAGGGTGTCTTTTACCGGCGCCTGACTCAAATGATCTTGCGAAGTGTCCGACATGTGCTGAGACACAATGCTATCCTGAATGTGTTTCTGCTTTTCGTAAGTAAGTGCGGCTTCTTTGTTGATCACAACTTCGTTTTTGTTATAAGCCAGTTTCATTTCCGGGCCAACACACGTCTTTACAAAGAACGTGAAGGGAAGAAAATAACACACCAGTGTCAGGATTCGGAGAATAGTTTTCATATCAAGTGAATTTTTACTGTTGCATGTATTGTTTGTTTGTCAATGGATAATGCCGATTTAATGGGTGATGCGATTTTTAATCGCATTTTTTAGTATATGACGATGTTTCAAAAGTCAATGTTGTTATTGATAAACTTATAAGCTGCAATGTTGTCCTATTTTTCTACCCCTATTTAGCTTCGCTGATCTTCGATCCCCCAAAAGGGGACTTTTACGCCAATAGAAATAACAGATTTATAGCCCCTTCAGGGGTTTGGGGTGAAAAATAAAGATGAATTTTCTATTCGTAAGTCATATAATATCAATATTCCTTTTGAGGCAGCACCTATCAATTAATGTGAGCCATTATTTAATCTGTTTATTGCCTGCGGCAGGCCTTACTTTTTGGCGCAAAAAGTAAGCAAAAACATTGACGGAAAGAACTCGTTCGCTCGGTCATAAAAGATTTACTCATTACCAAACGTCGGCAACTGGCCTACTCACTCAGACAGCTTTCCGTCGGTTTGGTATTCTTTGTTTATCCCTTCGGGTCTGGTTGTACCAACGATTATAAAAACAATCCGGTTCTATTGCAGTGTATATTGCTCAGATCGACTGAACCGTGACTGTTTTGTTGGCCTTTTGTGTCCAGTGGAACATCTCGACCCCTGCGACGGGGACAAAAAGTAAAAGAGAACATAGAGCTCAGTTCTATACTAAAGCCCGGCATTCTCTTGCGAGATACATCTTACCTGCAATAAATATTTTGAGAACAAGCATACAAAGATAAGACAGAAAGCGGAAAAGTTACTTGCCGGATAATCTTTCTATAAGCGACTGTATGTGAATTTGAGCAGTGTCCAGTACTGCAATGCGGAAGTCTTTGCTGCTAAGCATCAGCGGAAGCTCTGTGCAACCGAGTATGATGCCGTCGCAGGATTCATTTTCGATAATCTGATTACAGAGTGCAATCATTTCAGCCTTCTTTTCGGGAATGACAATACCTTCTTCCAGTTCGGGGAAAATAATGTTGTGAATCGTTTCCTGTTCTTTTGCAGGAGGCACAATGACGTTGATGCCGCTGTGAGCAAACACATCCTGATAAAAAGAGTGTTGCATGGTGAACCGGGTGCCGGTCAGGAGAACGTTTTTCAATTGCAACTGCGCGGCACGATTGCAGGTGGCTTCAACAATGCTGATGAGTGGAATAGGGGAGAGTGCCTGAATTCTGTCGAAAACGACATGCGGAGTATTCGAAGCAATAGCAGCCACCGTTGCTCCGGCGTTTTTCAAAGAAATGACCGACCTGAGTAAGAGGTCGGCCACTCCTGAATAGTCTTTGTTATCGATCAGCGACAACATTTCGGTCATGTTGATGCTGTTGATGATAATGCGTGGATAGTTATCGTCTTTTGATACGGAACGGTACCCGTTGATAATTCCTTTGTAATATTCAACGGTTGATTCGGGACCGATACCACCCACAATCCCGATAGTCACCGGGTTATTTTGTGTCATAGACAATCGTGTTTGTCTGCTTAGTTGAAATGGTAAAGGAATACTACCGAACCCTGAAAGGCAGGTTTGTTGCTGTCTTTAATTTCCATTGTAACGCCGATTTCGGCTTTGGTAATACCGCGCAGGTTGACGGCCGATACCAATGTAGCTCTAACTCTTACTTCGCTGTTTACGGTCACGGCCTGATTGAATTTGAGTTTTTCAATACCGTAGTTAACCAGCAGTTTCGTGTTTTGCACTTCAACGATTTGTGCCCATAAAACCGGAAGCAGCGATACGGTAAGATAACCGTGAGCAATGGTTGCTTTATAAGGGCTTTCGGCTTTTGCTTTTTCTTCGTCCACATGAATCCACTGATGGTCGAGAGTGGCATCTGCAAAAAGGTTGATTTGTTCTTGTGTAATGGTTAGGTAATCAGAAACTCCGAGTTCTTTTCCGATGTACTGTTCAAAATCCTGATAGCTACTGATGATTAGTTTGCTCATATACAGTTTATTTAGATAGATTTAAGTTGGTTATGCAAACGATTGCTGTCTAATTTGGCTTCAAAGTTACAAAAAGTCGTTTATATTTTTTGTGCGTTAAATAAGGCTTGATGTAAAAATAGTTGTTTATTGCAACTTAATGTTAAGTGGAGCCATAAATGAGGATTAAAACCATGAAAAAATAATCCGGAATAATAAGATGTGCAAAAGGAGATCTTACTATTCCGGATGTAAAAGCTGATTTTACGGGTGTCAGTTTCTGAGCAATTGCATTGCCTCTTCCACCGAATGAACCGGCAATCCGCAGGTGTTGTTCCGGCAAACGTAAAAGCTTAGTTCTTTATTATTTGCACGTTCTTTCAATAGAGGTAATGTGGCATCATTTCCTCCAGCTATCACAGTAAGCGGCAAATAATGTTGCTGTAAGCGCAGAGCTTCCGACAGCGCATTTTCGCCTGTAACCACAATTTCAATCGACGGATGAGTGATTTTACCGGCCAATATCGTCCAGTTGGCAAAATAGGCTCCGCCCTGCATGTAGCGCTGTCCGATAGTTTTCAGCATCACTTCTGCCCGCTGTTGGTAAATAAGGTTGTCGGTAAGCCGACCAAGTTTTAACAGCACATGCGCTATCCGGGAGTTCGACGAAGGCATTACATTATCGGTGTAATCGTATTTTCGGGCAATAAGAGGTTCCGATTTGTCAGACGTGTAATAGAAGAGCTGGTGCTCTTCGTCCGTAAAATGATGGAGCACGTAATTAGTCAGCTTATCGGCGAGTTGCACGTGGCGGATGTCAAACGTTACCTCGTATAACGACAGCATCGCGTCAGCCAGAAAAGCATAATCGTCCAGGAAAGCTTCGGTGGAAACCTTGCCGTCCATGCAGGTTCGGTACAGAACATTATCGTGAAGCAGATATTTCTTCACGAAACCGACCAGCTCTGTTGCGCGTTGCAGGTAAGCCGGATTGCCGAATGCTTTGTAGGCCGAAACGTAAGCCGAAATCATCAGGGCATTCCAGGCTGTGATAACTTTCTCGTCGGTTGAAGGTCGAATCCGTTTGCTTCGATTATTGAAAAGAAACTTGTTCGCCTCTTGCAAAATGTTCTCAAAATCAATGGGATCTACTCCATTTTTAAGGGCAAATTCCTCCTTGTCCACCGTATAATGCAGGATGTTTTTCCCTTTCTCCCAATTGCCGCTCGTGCTAATGTGATAAAAATGAGAAAGTAATCCTGTGTCGGTTGATTCCAGCGAATGTTCAAATTCCTCTTTTGTCCATACATAAAACTTGCCCTCTTCGTGTTCACTGTCCGCATCGATAGATGAATAGAATCCCCCTTCCGGATTCCGGAGTTCTCTTTCGGCAAAGGCAATGATTTGTTCTGCAATGGTTTGATATTCAGGTTTGCGTGTTACCTGCCAGGCATGTGCGTAAAGCGTAATCAACTGCGCATTGTCGTAAAGCATTTTTTCAAAATGGGGCACTTTCCATTGCCCGTCTGTAGAATAACGGGCAAAACCGCCGCCTATCTGGTCGTAAATGCCGCCCCGGGCCATCGAATCAAGGGTATAGGTAACAGCCGACAGAACATTTTTTTTACCGGTAAGGGAATAATATTGCAACAGTGCTTCCCATCCCACCGGCAGCATGAATTTAGGAGTACCCTTAAATCCGCCTGATAATAAATCAACCTGAGAAATGAGGCTTTCGAATGCTTCGTGATAGTCGGATTGCAGAATAATATCCGATTCTGTCTCTTCGTCAAAAGTTATGGACAACGGATTTGTTTGCAATCCCTTGGTTAAGGAAACGGCGGCTTCTTCTACTTTTGAAAAATCGGTTTCATACAAGTCGGCCAGTTGTTGCAACAGCTCTTTCCATTGATGAGGCTGGAAATAGGTGGCTGCATAAAAAGGACGTCCGTCGGGTAGGGCGAAGGCATTGAGCGGCCAGCCTCCCCGTCCGTTGATAAGTTGAGCGGCCTCCATGTAGATCTGATCAATGTCGGGTCGTTCCTCCCGGTCTATTTTGATGCAGACAAAGTGCCTGTTCATCAGCCCGGCAATGGCTACGTTCGAGAAAGACTCCTGAGCCATCACATGACACCAGTGACATGAGGCATAACCGATGCTGATCAAAAGGGGTTTGTTCTCTTCTTTTGCTTTGCTTAATGCCTCCTCTCCCCACTCGAACCAATCGACAGGATTGGCCGCATGTTGGCGGAGGTAAGGGCTGGCTGCATGAGCCAACCGGTTGTATGTAACAGGTTGCATAATAGTTAGGTTTTAGTATCGGTATTGTTGTTTCTGTAATAGCTTAATGCACCGCTCGGGCATTTTTCTATTTGCGCTATAATTTGTCCGGTAGATGCTCCGTTCGGGTTGATCCAGGGGCGTTTTTGCGGGTTGAATACAGCGGGTAAACCCTCTTCATCACACCAGCAAACAGTGGAATGAATACACAAACCTGGTTTCCATACAATGGTGATTTCTCCGTTACTATATTCTTTGACAATGTTTTTTGTATCCATAGTGTTGCTTTTTACCAAAAGTGAATGGTGCGATTATTGTATTTGCTGTTGCAAATATAAGGTGGTAGTTTGCCAAAGTGGAATGACAAACTGATGTTTTATGAAATTTCAGGATGGTTGGGCAGCTGGATGAGGAACGCGAACTACGAAAATGCCACAAAATTAGATTGAATAATACAGTTTTTAATTTTTGCAACTGACCTCTCCCCTAACCCCTCTCCCAAAGAGAGGGGGAAATCTGCAAAATGAATTGAATTCTAAATATTTCACTGTCTGACTCCTCCTCTCCTTGGGGCAGGGCTGTTAAGTTCTAAATTGACTGAAAGTCATATTTACTTCAGCCCAATGGCGAAGCCTTGGGTACAATGCAAACAAACGGATTTAAGTCCTGAAAGGACGGCTTAAATCGTCCTTTCAGGACTTAAAATCTGCTTTATCAGTCAACCCAACGTTTCGCTTCGCTTCGCTTTACGTTGGGCTGAATTGAAAATGGGCGGAGCCAAATTAACCACCACTCCGTGGTTAATATCAGAACTTAACAGCCCTGCTCCTTGGGGGAGGAGGTTGGGTCAGACGATAAATGTCAGACTCCGACACGAAGTCGTCGTGAGAGGAGGGGTCTGCAACTGAGATTTATATACTATGAATAGCCTAAATGTAAATTTTTTGTGGGTTTTGGTAGGCGTATTTGATTAGTGCTAATGAGAATAATGATTATCTGATATTTTGCAAAATGGCTTGAAAAGCCCCATTTTAATAACCGCAGGTCCGTGACCTGCGTGTTGGCAAAACTTCTACCCACACGACCTGAAAGGTCGGACTATACTAAAAAAAGAAAGACAGAACAATTGCTAACGGATAATATATTTTTCGAAGTTGCGGGAGAAAACCATATCGCCGTTTTTGTCCATCAGAAAGCCTTCAACGTCGTATTTTTCGGAAAGAAATTCCATTCTCCGGAGAAATGTTTCTTTGTTGCAATTGAAAAGTCCGGTTGAAAGAACATCGCCGGTAAGTGCATCCTGACTGATGATGCCTACCTGACGGTTTTCTGAAGGATAGCCGGTTTTCGGACTGATAATATGGCCGTAGCGTTTCCCCTCTATTTCAAGAAAAGTGTTTTCGTTCGAAGAGGTGGAGTAGCATTGATTGGTAAGTTGTAGCAAAAAGAGTGCGTTGTCTTCATCTTCCGTATCGTTTACTTCTACTTGCCAGTATGGATGTGAGTCGTTGTTGATGGCGCAGATACTGCTTCCGCCGGCATTGATAATGGCGTCGGTTATTCCGGTAGCGCGCATCAGTTTTGCCACTTGATCGACGGCAAAAGCTTTGACAAACGATCCGGTTATGATTTCCTGATCTTTTTCTATGGCGACCTTTGTGTCTTCGATTTGGATGCGCCGGTAATCGACCTGCGATAGTGCAGTCCGAATCTCGTCGTCGGAAGGAATGCGCCAGGCGGATGTTTTGTAGAAACCCCACAATCGGATCAACGGCATTACGGTAATGTCGTATTCGCCCGCCAGATCATCGGACAGATCGTTCAGCCGCTGTAGTAATGTTGCTGTGGTGGCGTCGGTATTGACAAATGATCCGGCCTGCTGGTTGATCTGGTCTATAAATGAGCCTTCGGAGTATGAATTGTAGCGTTCGTTGACGGTTTCCATCACTGCAAACAATTCATCAAAAACCGATTCGTCCCAAAATGCCGATAGTTTCAGTTTGATGTGAGCATGAAACAACCAGCGGGTTTGGGCTTTGTAGAGCAGCGATGACGCCATTATTTTGTAGAAGAGGCTTTTTCGGGCTTATCTTTTTCAATTTTTGTTTTTGTAGCCCATGCCTGAGAATTGTTTTTGTTCCCGGCTTTATCAACAGTTTTTGTGCTTTTAGCTTTACTGTTTGTGGCAGTTGTCTTCTCAGCAGCTTTCTTGTCTTTTGCCTTGGCTTTGGAAGGTGTGGTTTTTTCTTGTTTTGACTGATCGCCGGCGTTGCCTGTGTTGCTTTTATTGGCCTGAGCCATTGCATCTTTTCCACCAAATACAAACAGAGCTCCAATGAGGAGAAGGATCGCTTTTTTGAGGTTCGTCATATCTTATAGTATGGTTGATTGTTACGATGGCAAAAATAGATAATATTCGGGATGGAAATAGTCAGAAATCATTGATGGACGTTAAATTTGCTGAAAGGCAAAAAATAAGGTGTCCTGTTCGTTCTTTTATGTATATTCGAATGAACGTGAATGCCCCTACGGGCATTAGGTCATCTTATCACATCATTGTTCTATTGATATGGATGCCCTACGGGCAAAGGCATGTTTCATGTTTGCTGTCTTTTGTCATACCATACATCCACTCCACATTTAGTCCGTCAGGACTTGCATCTCAATAGAAATATATGCCGTCCAGACCCACCTACCCCGTAGGGGTTGCATATTATTCTATCTGTTTGAAAACGTATCGTTCATCAAATTCAATTTCAAAGAGTCGTAAAAATTCGTGATATTCTTCGATGAACGTCTGCTTTTTGTGATGTTGCTCCTGTCTCTCAATATAATTTGCCACATCATGAATTTGAGATTTCCCGTAACTAAATGCGCCATATCCCTCTTGCTAAGCAAATTTCCCCATCACAAAACGATTCTCGTTGATCCATAACGAAGAACTCCGCTTGACATCCGCCATCAAATCGGACGGCGATTGTTTGGGCGACATGCTAACCAGCGCATGAACGTGATCGGACATTCCACCGATGGCAAGTAGCATGTGCTCTTTGTTTGCTATTGTCCCCGACATATATTTATACAAATCGTCGCGCCAGCGATTTTGTATCAGACCCAGCCGATTTTGCACGGCAAAGACGTAATGAATATAGATTTGTGTGTATGTGTTTGCCATAAGAGATGTTTGTTGAATGTTGTGAATACCCTACGGGCATTAAGATTGCTCACGACGTTTTGTATTATTGATATGGATGCCCTACGAGCAAAGGTTTGCTATTTACTCACATGCATCAAAACGCCCCACATTCACTAAATATTTAGTCCGTAAGTACTTGTATATCAATATAAAATATGCTCCGCTCAAAGCCAAGCATACCCCGGAGGGGTTACATGTTGTTTCCATTATGGAGGATTCGCATGAACGTGAATGCCCCTACGGGCATTATAATCGTTTGTTGCGTTTTACACTATTGATATGTATGCCCTACGGGCAAAGGCATGTTGCATGTTTGCTGTCTTTTGTCATACCATACATCCACTCCATATTTTCGTTCTTTCTGGTATCCCCGATTGCTCTTTTAGGCAAAAAACCGTTTGTTGAGGAATTCCATGAAATGATCCTTGTAAGAATCGGAGATGGGAATGTGGATTTTGCCGAAGACGATGCGGTTGCGTTCGATGGTTTTTATCTTGTCAAGCTGAACGATAAACGACCGGTGAACCCGCATGAATTTATCGGCTGAAAGGCGTTCTTCTACCGATTTCATGCTCATTAATGACAAGATAGGTTCAGTAGCGCTTTCGAGATAAATCTTCACGTAATCTTTCAACCCTTCAACGTAGAGAATGTCGTTGAGGAATATTTGTACCAGTTTATATTCTGTTTTCACAAAGATGGAATCGTTGCCGGCTTCACCGTTGGATTGGTTGCGAAGCAGGTTGAATAATTTGGCAGCTTTGTTGGCCGCTTGCAGAAACTCCTGATAACTGATAGGCTTTAGCAGATAATCAAGCGCATTGACTTTATAGCCGTCCAGAGCATATTGCTGAAATGCAGTAGTGAAAATTATCTTGGTCTTGTCGCTTATCATTTTCGAGAGCTCCAGCCCATTGAGTTCGGGCATTTGAATGTCCAGGAAAAGCAAATCAATACCGCCGCCATGAATGGCTTCCATCGCAGCAATGGCATTGTTGCAACGACCTACAAGATTGAGAAACGGCGTTTTGCGTACATAGCTTTCTATCAGATCCAATGCGAGCGGTTCGTCATCAACTATCAGGCAGTTAATCATTGTTGTACAGGGTTGAAAAAGGTTGGTTTTATGGAAATCAAAGATAGCGGAAAGAGCGAAAAAGCCGCTCGGAAGAACGGCTTTTTTCTGTAAATTTATTTTTGACGTTTCAACACCAATCCGGGGTTTTCCTGACCGTCGGGAGCAGGCATTCCTTCAGCTTTCAATGTAATAGTATCGTCATCTTTGAATGTGCCGGTATTTTTCATTGTCATGCCGTTGAAGTCGATTTCGAATGTAAAGCCGGTTTCTGTAATTTTACCGTTTGAAATCGGCATGTCACCCTGAGGAGTAGCGATGGAACCGGTAATTTTGTCACCGTCGGTTGCAAATTTGAAGGTCATTTCCATGCTTTGTCCGCCATCCGGTGCACCAAATGTGGCTTTCCATGTTCCGTCTACTTTACCGGCATAAGCCTGTAATGCAAAAAGCAGCATAAATGCTACTGAAGCTAGTGTTTTCATAGTTCAAAATAGTTTTTGTTGTTAATAAAAAGGATAATTAAAAAGACATACAATATTAAAATTTAATTTGTAGTTGCGCAAAGTATGTGTCACCTCTGTTTTCGAGGCAAAGATTGTGATGATTAGGATAAAGCAACTCAAGTCGTTTCCTGAGATTTTCCTGCCCAATGCCCGAACCGCTTTTATCCTGCATGTTTTTAGGAAAATAACTGTTCTCTACGGTGCAAACCACATCTTGTCCTTCTTTAGACGTTATGTTAATGTGGACAAAGGATTGATTAATAGGACTGATTCCGTGTTTGAATGCATTCTCTACCAATGATATAAAGAGCATGGGGGCTATCCGGTCGTTGCCCGATTCTATGTTGAACTCGGTTGCCAATTTTACCTGATCCGACAGACGCAACGACATGAGTTCGATATAGCTTTTCAGAAAGTCAATCTCTTTGCCGATTGGCACAAAATTGTCGTTGTTTTCGTATAAAACATAACGTAACAAGTGGCTTAACCGGTGAACTGTCTCCTGCGCCTGTTCGGGATGAACCGGAATGAGCGAGTAGATATTGTTGAGCGTATTGAACAAGAAATGTGGATTCAGCTGGTTTTTCAGGTTCTTGAGTTCCGTCTCGAAACGATCTTTTTCCATCTCTTTGCGCTCGGTTTCGGTTCTGTACCACTTGCCTGTCATCCGAAGGGCAACACTCAGTCCTACCGCAAAAACCATTGAAGTGATATCGCGAAAAACAAATAATATGGGAGGAGGCCCGGGATGGTGTTGTTTTTCAGGCGGTATTCCCAATGATTGAAACAGATAAAGTAAATAAGCACAGATGGCAATGATGACAACATTGATGGCAATAAACTTCAGCGTATTTCGGTCGAAAAGGAATTTATCGATCAGGTACAGGTAGTTGCCGTAAAATACAATGAAAAACGCCATCGTATATGCCAGATATCCAGAATATTGATCGAATCTGGGGTGGTGGCTCTCTACCATGAAAATGAGTGGAAATCCGAAAAGTAAGCACCAAGCCAGTAAATGGATGATGATTTCTACCTTTGGATTTCGTTTATTTAGCTTCATAGTAATTTTTTGATAAAGATATAACTTTTAATGGAATTCTTCAAAAAAGACTAGGGAGATGAGATGATTTCCCATCTCCCGCTTTTCAATTTTTCCAACAATTATTCATATCGTAAAGCTTCTATCGGGTCGAGATTGGATGCTTTGCGGGCCGGGTACCATCCGAAAAAGATGCCGGTTGCCGTACATACCGCGAATGCCAGAAAAACAGTATAAACCTGAATGAAAATGGGCCATCCGGCGGCAAATTTCACAAGCAATGAAACTCCGACTCCGAAAATGACGCCGATCACACCTCCGGTAACACTAATCAGAATAGCTTCTATCAGGAATTGTAACAGAATGTCGATTCCTCGTGCTCCGATCGACATGCGCAGACCGATTTCGCGGGTACGTTCAGTGACGGATACGTACATGATATTCATAATGCCGATACCGCCCACCAGCAGCGAAATGGCGGCAATGGCAGCCAATAGCACGGTCATCATATCGCTGGTAGAGGTCATCATGGTGAGCAGCTCTTTCTGCGACCGGATACGGAAGTCGTTGTCGGCATCATCGGCCAGCTTGTGCGATTTCCGCAGTATGGTTTCCATTTCGTCCTGAGCGCTGTCCGATACAGCTTCGCTACGGGCCGAAGCCGAGATGTTGTTGAAATAATTGATCGCAGAAATACGTTTCATCACAGTGGTATAGGGAGCCAGTACTACGTCATCCTGATCCTGCCCCATAGAGTTGTTCCCTTTTTCGGTCAAAACTCCTACCACGCGCATCGGAATGTTTTTGAAACGGATCACTTTTCCTACCGGATCTTCTCCGTTGGTAAAGAGGTTGGTTACAACGGTTTTCCCGATCACACACACTTTGGCCGCCGCTTTAATATCCTGATCGGTAAACATATCGCCGTCGGCAATGGTGTATTTACGGATGTTGAGATAGCTGGCATTCACGCCTGACATGGAAGTCGGCGTATTGTTGGTGCCGTAAATGGCCTGGCCGGCAGCGCTCACAATCGGAGTAATATCCGACAGGTATTCGCTTTGATCCACCAAAGCCTGATAATCGGCCTGTTTCAGGGTTTGCATACTGCTGGCATCCTGGCGAACGCCACCCATCATGCCCTGTCCCGGTTCTACGAATATCATGTTCGATCCCATTTCGGACAACGAGCCCTGAATGCTTCGTTTCGATCCTTGTCCGATAGCCAGCATGGTGATGACCGAAGCAACACCGATGATGATGCCGAGCATGGTCAGGAATCCCCTGAATTTGTTATTGCTCAAAGCCCGCAATGCGATCTTGAACAAATTGCTGAAGTTGACATATCGTTTAATCATCGAGTTTCGGGAGTTTTTGTAATGCTTCGTAAGCCGAAGCAATGTTGTTGTTTACAGTATCTTCGAGAACCAGACCGTCGCGCAGTACGATGTTACGACTGCTGAAGGAAGCCAGTTCCGGGTTGTGCGTAACGAAAATAATGGTACGTCCTTCTTTTTGGTTCAACTCCTGAAAGAGCGAAAGGATTTCAAAAGAGGTACGCGTATCGAGATTTCCGGTTGCTTCATCGGCCAGAATAATCACCGGTTCGTTGACCAAAGCACGGGCAATGGCCACACGTTGCTGCTGTCCACCCGACATTTGGTTTGACTTGTGATAGAGCCTGTCGGCCAGTCCAACCGCTTTGAGCGATTCGATGGCTTTGCGTTTTCGCTCGCGGGCCGATACTTCGTTGTTGTAAATCAACGGAAGCTCCACGTTTTCTACGGCTGTGGTTTTCGGCAGCAGATTGTACGACTGAAACACAAAGCCGATTTTGCGGTTGCGAAGCATGGCCCGTTCATCTTTGTTCATCTGCTTGATCGAAATCCCGTCGAGCTTGTAATCGCCTTCGGACGGAGTGTCGAGGCACCCGAGAAGATTCAGCAGCGTAGATTTTCCCGAACCGCTGGTACCCATGATGGTAACAAATTCTCCTGCCGATATGGAGAAGGAGACTCCCCGCAGGGCATGTACCGTCTCGCTACCGACAATGAAATTGCGTTTCAGGTTGATTGCTTCAATGATATTCTTTGCCATGATTAATTTGCTGTTTTTGTTCTTCTGCTATCGCTACCCGGACGTTTGGGCATAAACGGACTTGTACCTTCCGATTTGGCCTCTGCACCAGGCATTGTTATTGCCATTTTTTCGCCAACAATTACTTCGTCACCGGCTTTCAGTCCGCTGAGGACTTGGGTGTGAGTGGCATCTGTAGAACCGATCATAATCTTAACGGCTTTCGATCCGTTAGGCTGTTTAATCCATACCTGTTTTTCGCTACCGCCCGTTTTGTTGACTCTCTTTCCGGTCGGACTGTAATTGAGTGCTTTGTTTGGAATAACCAGAACGTCGTTTTTCTCCATCGTGTAGATATTCACACTGGCGGTCAGACCCGGTTTGAGCTTCAGTTCGGGATTGGAGGCTTTAATTACGACTTTGTAAGTTACCACGTTGGAGGTTGTTGTGGCTTCGAGACGTACCTGGGTAACTACACCAGAGAATACATCATTGGGAAATGCATCTACGGTAAACGATACTTTTTGGCCCTCTTTTACCTGTCCGATATCAGCTTCGTCAACGTTAGCCAGGACCTGCATTTCGTTCAGGTTGTTGGTAATGGTGAACAGTGTCGGTGTGTTGAAGCTGGCTGCCACCGTCTGACCTTCATCGACAGCACGTGAGAGAACGATTCCGTCGATCGGCGATACGATAGTCGCATAGTTGAGGTTGGTTTTGGCCTTGATCACATCAGATTGCGACCGTTTGTAATTCAGTTTTGCCGTGTTGTAATTGTACTCAGCCGTTTCGTAATCCGTTTTGCTGACCGCCTGTTTGGCATAAAGATTTTTGATACGGTTGAAGTTCTTTTCCTGATAATCCATCTGTGTTTTGTTGACATTCAGGTCGGTAAGGGCGCTTTCGTAAGTCGAGTTAAGAACGGTTTTGTCAATTTCTGCCAATACCTGTCCCCGTTTTACAACCGAGTTGTAGTCGACGTAAATTTTGGAGATGGTTCCCGACACCTGTGTGCCCACAGTAATGGTCTTGATCGGGGAGACAGTTCCGGTGGCAGTTACCGATGCTGATATTGTTCCCATGGCCACTTTCGCTGTTTCCGGAACCGACGGTTGTTGTTTCTCCTTTTTACAGGTAAAAAATCCGATCAGGATCAACACGAGTATGGCTGCGATGCCGATCCATATTTTTGTTCTCTTGTTCATAAAAGTATATTTTAGAAGTTATTTTGTCGTTTATTGTATAGGAATGTTTTGGTAGAAGTTCAATAATTTAAGATTGAGTACCGCTGAGAATTTTGCCTGTAACAACTCCATTTGAGCAGACTGGTAGGTGTTTTTGGCGTTGAGCAATTCCACCGTATTCTTCATTCCCAGATTGAACTGATCGTTAATAAGCGAGTAGCTGATTTCCGACGATTTTACCTT
>JAUZOL010000036.1 GCA_030706455.1 Bacteroidota bacterium | reverse complement strand
CCAAACGAATAGTGATTAAAGGAATTCATGCTATTATTGCCTCCGAAGCCATTTTCAAGCGTATACGAATTCAGTCGTTCCCAAATGGTAGTTGCCCCCTGTTTTACAGGATAAAGCCATGATGGATAGGTTGTTTGCCGAAGCAGTCTATAAGCAATAGAATCCAACCCATTATCCGACAACACCTTACTAATCCATGCCGTTCCCACAAAACCTGTCATCAGGGAATATGGAGGTCGAATAATGCCTTTATCGTCTTTTACTTCGTGACTGATATTCCGAACTAGATGACGGATTGCAGGTTCTCTGTTGGAATCGTTCAGCAGATTGAGTGCAAGAGGAACTACGTAGGATACCTGATTATCACATATTTTTGGAGGAAATAACTGGCGCGTTTTCTTTGTCTCCGAATCAATGTACATAGCATTGAAATGCTGTTTGCGTTTTTCAAAAAGTGTGGCATACGTTGTAGCATCATCTTCTTTGCTAAGAATTTTTGCTATACGGTGCATTAAAGCCAGATCGTAAGCATAGCAGGCATCCCACACAAGATCATTCACACCAACCGGCCCGATCAAATTACCCTCGGGACTCAGCCAGTCGGCGAGTTGCCCTGTAGTGGTGATACCCGTTTTAGCATCGATGTTTCTATTCAAATAGTCGACATAACGCTTCATGGCATCGTAATGTTCTGCCAGCATGGCGCTGTCACCGTATTGAAGGTACGATTCCCAGGGGACAGTAATACCGGCACTACCCCACACAATACCCCCGAAGCCTCCACCAATAGGAGCCACATCTGCAAAACGTCCATCGCCATACTGAGTATCGCGCAGTGCAAGCACATGTCGGCGAAGAAACTGAGGAACCATTCCCATGTAAGTAGCTGTACGGGAAAACACTGAAATATCGCCACTCCATCCCATCCGCTCGTTGCGTTGTGGACAGTCTGTGGGAATAGACAAAAAATTGCCCTGCATTGACCAGCAAATGTTTTCCCACAGGCGATTAACATCCGGATTGGATGTAGAGTAATGAGAGGTTATTTTTGGAACTGAACTCAGGACTTTGCCTTTAACAAAGGAAAGAGGCAACAGCTTATCAAGCCCTGTAATTTCGATATATCTATAACCATGAAAGGTAAAACGAGGCTGAAATGTCTCTTTACCACCTTTACAACGATAGATATCCTGTGCAAGAGCAGCCCGAATATTCTCCAGCATGATCATATCCTTATTCTCGCGGTATTCTTTCAGGTTGGGATATAGCATTTCTGCAAAACGAAATGTAATTACATGACCTTTTTTGTAACCTTCCAGATAAATGCTCGGTACTCCTACCATATTTTGCCCCATATCATAGACATACACACCGCGACGAACTTCACTCACTCTTTGAGCCGTGAGTTCGTTGACCTGTTTGACAGTTTCACCTATCTGCCCTATCAGTTCTGCTTGATCAGTATTGCTGAAAACAGGCATTTTTTCAACAGTAGCCTGATGATCTTTTTCGGTCAGAGAGTCTTTGTAAGTTGTTCCATCAGTCAGCACCTCCACCGTCGTGCTCCACGCCGAATCAGCATAGTCCGAAGTTGTCCATTTTTTAATCAATTGTTCTTTCGTCGCATCGTATACTTCGCCCTGAAAGAAACTTCCGTAACGAACCGGTCCATTGGCAAAATATTTCCACTTGGATGGATCGGAAGTGATTGTTTTAGATGTACCGTCATTGAAACGGATTACCATTTTCATCAAAAGAGATTGGCGGTCGCCGAAGTAATTCCAGTTGACAGGCAAATAAGACAGGTTACCGCTCCACCAGCCTTCACCCAGCATTACACCCACGGCATTTTTACCCTTGTGTAACAAAGAAGTTACGTCATAAGTCTGATAAAAATGGGTTTTATCGTACTGCGAGAGTCCCGGATCAAACCAGTCGTTCCCCACCCTTTTTCCGTTAATCCATAGTTCGTAAATACCCCTTGCCGTTACGTATACGCGAGCCGACCGGATTTTTTTATTACCATTGTCAAAAACAGTTCGCAACATTGGCATTGCATTTCGGGTAGGATCGGCCACAACAAAGCACCCGTGGTTACCGCCGGAAAGAATAATCGAATGATTTTTAATTTCAACGTTTATTTTGCCACCTTTGAGCATCTTAGCAAAAATCCCCTGATATTTACCGTTATCCGGAATATCTTCCGCAAATAAAATATTGGAAGGACTTCGGTAATTGCGTATTTGTAAATTCGAAAAGGCGGCTTTCTGGCGTTTATCAAGCATAAAGCCCACATCTGCCACCATCGGGAATCCGATATAATCGCCACCAATGCCCATTGGATTTACCTGAATCCCGAAAGGAATATAAATATTATGATTTGCCGGCTTCGGGATCATAACTTTTTGTCCATCAACCTCAAAATTCAAAGTACCAACCGATGACTCTACCAAGATGGTATGAGCAGCATACACATTACTGGCATTGATAATGGATGTTGGGATCTCGACAGAACCAATAGGCTTGTCTTGTTTGTCTTCAGGGTGGTACCCTACCCTGTAAACCTGTATCTGTGCAAAATCATCTTTTTTATTGATAAGATTTGAGCAGTCCAGTTCCACCCTGATGTAAGACGCATTTAGCTTATTGGACAAATTAAACACATTCTTGTTTTTATCCATCAACCGTTTATCATTCGCACCAAACACAAGGGAAGCCTTAGAAGAACCGGAAACTGCATCGAGCTGAACGGTACAGCCAATTTTGAATACTGAAAAATATTGAGAATAGAATGGAATTTGATCGCCGGTACCTCCAATCCATTTTGCTCCATTCCAAGCCTGGAGCGAAGGACTCATTAAACCCGTTTCGAACCACGAACCGGCCGTAAGCTCTTCATTTTTTTGATTCCAAACGGTCAGATACCACTCATAACGGGTTTCGGGGTGCAAAGGAGCGCCGCGATATTCAATATTGAGAGAAATATTGCTTTTCTGTTTTCCACTATTCCAGACTGTATTGCCTTTGTCATCATTGACTACAATTTGGTACGCTTTCTGAAAATATCCCCGTTCATTAGCTTCAACCTGCATTTGCCAGCTAAACCTGGGTTTGGTAACATCAATACCTATCGGCGTAGATGTGTATTCCGTAAGCAGGTTTGTTATTTTACAAAGAGAGGTTTTCTGGGCAATAACCACCGAATTAGCAAGCAGATATAGCAGCAGAAACAGTACTACCCGGAAGCTGGAAATTGTAGTTGAGCGTTTCATTTTGGTACTGATTATAAACATTATTCGACCGAATGAGTCACTCTCAAATATAGTTATTTTTTGATAAAATATATTCTTCTTTTTTGTACGAAAATTGATTTTATTATCCGATTAATCAGTGATAAAAGAATGTATTCGAAGAGAATAAACGTCTTACCGAATGATACATACCATTCGGTAAGAAAGAGATTCCGTATTATCCTAACCTTGCAAGAACTTTTGCCAACCTACATATCCCCACTTCAATCTCATGCTCGTTGGAACAGGAGAAATTCAGCCGACAGGTATTCACTTCCGTTTTGCCCACGTAAAAGGGATTTCCGGGCACAAAAGCCACGTTCTCCTTGATGGATAAGTCAAAGAACTTCATCGCGCTCTGACCTTCGGGCAACGTCAGCCACAAAAACATTCCGCCTTCGGGACGCGTAAACTTTACCTCTTTCGGAAAATACCGTTCAATGGCAGAGATCATTACTTCAGCCTGTTTGCCGTAATCCCGACAAATTTGTGATATGTGCTGATCAATGTTATAATCGGAGAGATACTGATGCACCAATCGCTGCGTAAAATAATCGGTGTGCAGATCAGCTGCTTGTTTCGCAATGATTAGGCGTTCCATCACATCATCAGGAGCCACTATCCAACCCATGCGAAATGCCGGAACAACAGTTTTAGAAAAGGTTCCCAGCAATATAGTTTGCTCGGGCAAATAATGGTAAAACGAGTTTTTGCGTTCTCCCCGGAACCGAATATCGCCATACGGATCGTCTTCCACCAGAAATAGCGGCTTCCCTTTGCAAATTTCGGCAACTTCACGTCTACGCTCTTCTGTATAGCTAATGCCAGAAGGGTTCTGGAAATTCGGAATCAGGTATGCCAAGCGGGGATTCTCCGTGTCAATCTTCTGTTTCAATATTTGTGCATCAATACCTTCGTCGGTGAGCGGAACCGTTACAAAACGGGGATGAAAGATAGAAAAAGCTTGTATAGCGCCTAAATAGCCGGGCTCTTCCATCAACACGGCATCACCCTCGTTGATAAAGATTTTTCCCAGCAAATCGAGCCCCTGTTGCGAACCGTTTGTAATAAGAATATTCCGTGGATCTATCATCAAACCTTTGCGTGCATAACGCTCAGCAATCTTCTCACGCAATGGCAGGTAGCCTTCGGTATTGGCATATTGCAGAATATTCCGGTCCGATCCCGACATCAGTTTCGCTGCGCTCGCCTGAAGTTCTTCTAACGGGAACAACTCTTTATTGGGTAAGCCACCCGCAAATGAAATCACTTCGGGCGAAATGGCTACTTTCAAAATTTCACGGATAAACGAACGGGGAACTCCTTCCATACGAGTGGCAAACCTGCCGGTTGATGATACATTCATAAGACAAAAATTATAAAAGTGAATATAAAAAGAAACCCCCTTCCGGCGTTTACCGAAAGGGGGTTGGATATTTTGCGCAGCACAAAACTATCACCTTCGGCAAATCCAGGGGATTCCGATGATAATAATAATGACCGCGATAATGTTTAGACTAATTCTCATTCTCAAATTTTTAATTGCCCGAAAGCATGATGCAAAGATAGAAATTTTGTTTTAAAAACCATGATCTTTGATCCAAGCAAGAAATCTATTGGTAGAAATTGGCGTTTTATTTGTTTCCCCGGAATCGTTTCAGTTCGTCAGAATAGAATTTAATCTGATCAGGCGCATTTTCTTGTGTTGCTTGTTTCAGAGCCAGTTCTTCTTTCTGAATTGCCTCTTTTTTATTCCCTAAATCGAACAGGATATGTGCATAAGTATCGTTAAAAGCGTGCGTATCGGGCTTGTTATCCACAGTTTTCTTTGACCACATCTGAGCCAGCTTCAATGCATTGGTATCCTTAAATTTTTTATAGTTTTCGTAGACCATCCAACTTACATCATTCAGTTCCCAAACCGTAAATTTGTGCGCAGTGAATAAAGTCGATGTCATGTTTATCAATTTATTCCATGCTTCTTTATTCGTTTTATCGGCAGAATAGCTCATTTGAGCTTTACGGAATTCATTGATTAGTTTCGCTTTTGCAAAGAGTGCTGTATCTAGTTTCGACAGTTTTTCATATTGGCTCTCTTTTCCCGGACGGGCATAGTACCCAAACAGACTGGTAAGCTTACTATCTACAGCTTCTTGTCCGAATTTTTTCTCGTACTGCGTTTTATTTTTGACAAAGAAATTAAAGGCAAAGCCATCAATATTCATCATAAAATAGGAAAACAATTCCCATGAAGGTTTCGAGAACCGGACAGAGTCTTCTACGAGCGAGAAATGTTCGTCTATGTATTTCGTATCTGCATTTATATTGCAGGAATAGTAATTTTTCAGAGTTTCCTGAGAGCGGTCTCCATGGTTGATTCTTTTCTGCAGTCCGATCAAATTTTTAGTTGAATCCAGCGCCGCTTTTCCTGTCTCCAAAAAAAACGATGCAGGGCCAGCTCCTAGAGCCATGTGTACAATATTCCCATCTCTGTCAAGAAAGAGATAAGTAGGCCAGGCACGTATGTTGTATTTTGCAAATTGACCGGCATCTACCTTATTAATTTTCTCACAATCCACTTTCCAGTTCAGAAAGTGCTGATTAAAAAAGTTTCCGACTTCGGGCATTGGAAATATATTCTTTGCCATATACTTACAAGGTCCGCACCAGGATGTGTAACAATCGACAAAAAGGAGTTTGTTCGCTTGTTTAGCTTTGACTAAAGCCGATTGTAACGTTGAATCACCAAGAAACTGTATCCCCTCATTCTGAGCCGAAAGAGAAACAGATACAGCTGCAAAAAAGATTAAAAAGATTTTTCTCATGATTGTAAGATTATTTGATTAAAAAACGCACATCAATTCTGGTGGTTATGTCCATTCTGAATATCAACGCAAACTCTTTCATCGGAAGACAAATATTAATGAGGAATCCGTTCTTCCAGCACTTCGTTGGAGGCTTTATCGAAGTAGGTGCATAGCATATCGTCCAGGCTGACAAACCATTTCTCGATACCAGTTTCAGCACAATGATAGCAAAAAGTATAAAAGTCGGTCTGGCCTTGCTGGTGAATTTTCAAGTAGTGAAGAAAACGTTTTCGATCGCATTCATCATTAATAACCAGCGCATCGTATTGAGGCTGTGATTTGGCCTGAAAACCTTCTTCCCCGAAATATATAGTATGACCATCCTTCACCCAGGTTTCAAAAGCCGTCACACCCATTTGCTTGATTTCCTGTATGTATTTCGGAAAATCAGCGCCCGATTTCACCTTACTGTGAGCCTGTTCAATCTGATCTACGGTAAACATGGTTTTAGGTTTTAGAGTGATATTAAAATTCTTTGTGCAAGATAAGCAATCCGTAAACGAATATTTTCGAATATACAAGGAAAATATTGATGCCTTTGATGGAGTAAGTTAATTTCTCACAACCGCAATTAATTTTTTTCAGGCCAAAGACATCTTGTATTTAGAGAATATTTTACTGATATTGATCGGGCTTCACCGAAATCATAAACAGATATATTCCTTTTTTATCCTTGTAGTAATAATTAACTGTAACACTCTTATCCCTAATATATTTCATCTGTGGATTTGTTCTTACAAAGTTCACAATATTTGGTTCTACGCTATTTTTCAATTGTAACGTGTCAACTGTATTCTTTTCCATGTTGACCAATGTGTAAGTATACTGACAAATATTATCCGGGAAAGCCATAACATTATCCAAACGGGTTTCGGAATCGATCATTACAGGACATGATTTGTTTATTTCGCCAGCATATTCCATCATTGCCTTATCCAGAGTAGTATTGCTTGACTTAAATACAAACTGCTGAATGAAAACAATCACCCCTAAACCGACTATTAATCCTATAAGAACTGGTGGATTTATTTTTTTTCTCTTAGATTTCACTAATAATGTCTCTGGTGTAGTACTTACTGTTCCTTCTTTCTTAGGTAGTTCATAACCACAATACATGCAGAACTTTGCATTGTCGCGATTGCTTTCCCCGCATTTATTACATGGAATCATAAAATAACTGGTATTATAAAAGTTAGTGATATTATATGGCGTGTGCAATTATATAGAATAGAATCTACATTTAATTAGTAAAATCGTTTTGCAGCAGAAGTGATCTATCAATAAATACCCGACTAAGTCCCCACCCCAAAGTTGCAAGGCGTGTTTTCTGCTTCAAAACTACACATTTCCTTTCATTATGTATCTATTTAGGTTAAATTTATTTTTATACACAACAAAAAAAGCCTATCCTCAATTGGACAGGCCTCTGTATCTTTATTTTAATTTTGCCAAAAAAGCAGAAGGAAATGCAATTACGCTATATTGTTCATCCTTTAACTACCATATAAATAATCTTTTATAGTTCTGATGATCCGAATAGGAGAATCGGCCAGCACCATGTTCACTAGCCAGTCGGGCAATCCGGTTCCGGGGTCTATATAGAATTCAAGTTCCAGCCGGGAGCGGTTTTTGTCGATGGGCCAAATTTTATATTCTTCCCGAAAGTCTTTAATACGGACGTAATCTCTATTTTCAACAACTGTGCCACGAAATGGGACGGAAGTCAACCTGCGTTCGCCGGTTATCGGATTTATAGAGGCTGTGATGTTGACGTACAAATCTCTGTACTTAAATGGCCAGGGTAACCGATAAACCATGTACAACTGTGCCAAACGGTCTTTCTCGTAATGCAACACTTTCAACTGTGTAACATCTTTTGTCCACCAGTCAGTTTGGTGTACATTTTCGAGCATAGCAAAAACCTTTTCGGCTGAGACCTGTATTTCAGCAATTCCCTTGAAATATTTCAATCCTTTTCCCGCTTCATGGCGCGAGTATAGCTGTACTCCATTCTTCTCTTTGATAAACTTCCAGTTTTGAGCTGAAGTCAGCAAAGGGAAAATCATGGTTGACAACCAAAATATTACAAGGTATTTCCACTTATTTTTCATCTCAATTTTCTCTTTAGAGTACAAATATAACTCATGCAGACAATTGCTATCATTACTTATTGGCTGATTACAAAGTTTTTACCGTTTGGCCAAATCGTCATACAGGCATTGCAGAAAAGCTTTCCCTTTGGTAAATTCCACTGATGCCGGATCTCCGTATACCACCTTTTTCTGAGCGTGATCGTATACCACCTCACGTTGCGGTGAAGCGAAACCGAACCCGTCGACAAAGGCAAAAAATCCGAATTGCGGATTGTTGGGATTCAACAAGTTTTTACTGAAGATAAATGCCGAATGATCAATTCCCAACTGATAGAGCAAGGTAGCCGCCTGATCGATCTGACTACCGTAATGATCAATCCTCATGGGTTTCCGTACTGCCCCACCCGCCCAGATAATCGGGATTTTGTAGCGGTTAGGATCGGTATTTTCTATGGTTGACGGATAACGCATGGCATGATCGGGAACAAAAACCAGCAGTGTATTTTTCCACAACGGTGATTTCTTAAGTTCACTAATAAATACACCCAGACAGCTGTCGGTATAAGCCACCGAATTGAGATACGGATCTTTGAGACGGTGCATCGGCACTTCAAAAGGTTCGTGACTGCTAAGGGTCTGCACAACAGTAAAAAATGGCTGACGGGGCGGATGCTGCAAATCGGTGAGCAGTCGGCGTATCAGAATATGATCGGGAGCTCCCCATTTCGACATACGCTCTTTGAGTGAAAAATCCTTATCCGAAATAATTTTGTCAATGCCCGAACTCATCAGGTACGATCGCATATTGGTAAAGTCGGCATCGCCGCCGTAATAGTACGAGCAGGCATACCCCGCATTTTTCAATGATTTTTGAATGGAGGGCAGGCTCTGACTTTTTGCCGGATACTTCATAATGGAGGTGGTGGGTTGGGCCGGATAACCGCTCAGGTTCGAAATAATACCCCTGTCGGTGCGGAAACTGTTGGCATAGATATGCGTAAACACCACCCCTTCGCCGCACAGTTTGCTCAGGTTCTGTGCCACGGGCAGTCCGCCCAAAGCTTCTATATCTTTCGACATAAAACTCTCGAGAATAAAGAAGATAACATTGGGGCGCTGTTGATTTAACAACGAGGGAACAGAGTCGGCCGAAACCGGTTTTTCTCTGAGTCCGGCAAACAGGCGATGCGCCTCTTTATCGTCCATAAAACGATACTGCTTTCCGAAATCGTTCTCCGCCCCGAAAGAAGCCATCAGGTTGAATACCGGATTCACGGCCGAATGATTAAGGAACAACACATTGCTAAAATAGGCATTCCCCACATTCATGGTTGATACGGAAATACCACCCCGAATTGGAATAATAAGCATAGCCGTGAGCAACGTCATGAAAACGGTATATGCCACACGGCGCACGGGTACCTTCGGCATCTTTTGATACAAACTGAGCACATAGCGACGGAAAAGCCAGTAAACACCAGCAAAACAGAGCGCAAAGCAGACTATGCCCAAAATCAGCATCCAGGTAGAGACACTGGCCAGCGCATCTTTGGGCGATTTCAAATAAAAAAGCGGCGTGGTATCGATGCGAAAACCCCAATAGGAGTATAACTCTATATCTACTAAAAAGATAAGTGTGATAACAAACAAAATGACAATACCGTAGACATTCACCGCCGGAGCAATATATCGGCGATCGACCCAAATGGAAGCAATAAGCAGTAAAGCCGGAATCACGACGAAGTAACCGGCCGTGGAAATATCCATGGGCAGTCCGTGCCAAATCACGGCAAACCAATCGCCAAACGACGCTTTAGAGGCCTGATCCCAGTGATAGAGCATGAAAAGCGGTTTCTGCACTACAAAAAGGAGAATAAAAAAGAGATAGCTCT
This sequence comes from Bacteroidota bacterium, assembly GCA_030706455.1. Lineage (GTDB taxonomy): Bacteria > Bacteroidota > Bacteroidia > Bacteroidales > Paludibacteraceae > Microbacter. The sequence continues at coordinate 14,841 of JAUZOL010000036.1, read as the reverse complement.
TAAGAAGGGTAAAAAGTCTTGAACTCACGGCACATTTATTTGACAGGAAGCAGTCTGTAATAGTTGTATAAATAGTAATTCACAATGATTAAATTTCAATCGTGAACTTTGATTTGCGATATCATACAACCACTTTCCTGCATTAATAGTTTAATATACGTATAAAGATGAAAGGCATGTTTGTATGCCAGAGACAAACAAACACGCCATTCGTAACTAATCAAAACGGTTCAAACAACCATTGAGAGATTATGAAGCATATGCCTTAATACATCCTGAAAGACAACAAGTTGACCTTCATCTATATTTTTCATTGCATGTGAAACCATATCAGTTACAATGTGGTTTACCTTTTCATAAACAAGCATCCCTTGTTCTGTAATGCAAATGCGTTTCTTACGTTTGTCTTCAGCGTCAGCAATCCTTTGTACAAGGCTTTTGTTTTCAAGACGGTCAATCAAACGTGTTACGTTTGGTTTGTCTTTCTTTGTCAGACCACATAGTGTTTGCTGGGTAACCATATTTTGTTTCACCAAACAAGCAAGTATGGCATATTGCTCGGACGAGATAGCAATGCATTCGCGGGCAAATGCCTTATAGAAAGGACGCTTTATTTTATCTCCCACTCTGCCGGAAAGAATATTGAGTACGGTTTCGTATTCTACTACAGCTTCCATATTTTTAGTTCAATTTTTGATGCAATGACGATGCCTAATCGAATTGTTAATCCTTGCAAAAGTACTCCCGAAAGAGCAAACTGCAAAAGAATCCAATTTTTGTTTAGCCTTTTTTAACCGACTGGTTATTAAACAAAAGTCATTCTATTTATTATCAGATTATTCTTCACTAAAGTCTCTTTTCAGAAGTATCTGCCGGACAATAAGACCCCATTTCATTTACAACCGTCCGGCAGATTCCTTCTCACTTCTCATATCTACCAGTTACCTGCAAATAGGCAACCAATTTGGATTTATATCTGGTCTGACTATCCGTCAACTGATTTTTGGCCTGTTGAAGCATCGTTTCAGCCTCGAGTAAATCCGATATGTTTATCATCCCGGCATTGAAATTGTCACGGTTTATCCGAAGATTTTCTTCTGCCTGTCCGATAGACTCGCCGGCAATCGCAATCTGCTTATAGGATTCTGTCAATTCGTTCCACGTCTTCTCTATTTCAAGCGTCAGCAGTTCCGTGTTGTTCTTGCTTTCGTTACGGGTTATCTGCTCCTTTTGTTTACGGGCTTTCATTGTATGCGAAGCCTCCCACCAATCGGAAATCGGTACTTTTACCGAAGCCATTACCAAACCAAACGAATTGTGTGAACCGGCAACATTCTGATATACACCTCCTACGCCAACAGCAACTTCAGGCATGTACTCTCCCAATTTTAACTTTGACTGCAATTCTTCGGCTTTTACGCTTTTATCGAGCAATTTATACTCCTCGCGGTTTGTTACAGCCTGTTTCGAATCAAGATATACCTGCTCTGGTGTTTTAAAGAGAGGGATTTCTTCTCCGAATACGATTGTAGAATCGTAAGGCAGACCTATATACTGACACAAAGCCATAGAAGATAGTTTAATGCCATTGGAAAGCTGAAGCTCATTTATTTTCGTATCACTCTTTTTCAGGGTTACTTTCAATACATCATTACGATTAATCAAACCTGCATGATACGCATCGTTAGCTTGTTTATAAGTGCTATCAAGCAACATTTGCAACAGGTGCAGGGTTTTCATCTTTTCTCGCAACGAAACAACCTGCCAGTACTGTTCTTCGGCTTTTTGCAACACTTCACTTTTCGAAAGGACCAACTTACTGGCACTGACATCTTCTCCCAGTCGTGCAAGTTTATTCCCATTTATAATCCGCCCTCCGGCAAATACCGGTTGCATGATGAGTATGTTGCCAACAACCGCTTTATCGAGAGTTGATACAGACATACCCGGAAAATAGGCATACTGCGATGCCGAAGCTAACGTTGACAAATCTCCATTATAAACCGGCAGATTAACCGAAGGAACGTTAACCTTGAGAAGGTTTTCACTGAATTTTACCCAGTTTGCCGAAGCACTGATTTTAGGAAAATAGCTGGTAAAGGTAGCCTTTCGGGTTTCTTGCGAAGCCTGAAGTTCGGCATTTGCATTTTTCACCTTCGAATTATTTTGCAATGCCAGTTTCTTGCATTCATCCAGTGAAATATCTCTTTTTTGCGCCGTCATTGTTGCCGAAGAAAATACAAGCATCAACAAAAGAATTGTAGCGCCATCACCCATGCGTTTCAGATATGGGATATGTTTGTGAGCTTTTTTCGTGACCGGTTTCTCACGATACAGTACCGTATAAAGAACCGGAAGAATAAAGAGCGTCAGCACCATCGAAATAAGCAAACCGAAACAAATTACTGTTCCCAATGGGCCCCATAGCGGCGAGCGACTGACAATCATCGGAATCACACCAACAGAAGCGGCAGCCGATGTCAGGAAGATCGGACGCATACGTCGTTTTCCTGCAGCAAGAGCGGCCTCTTTCACACTCATTCCGTGAAGTACCCTCAACTCTTGCAGGTAGTCAATCAGAATAATTCCGTTGCGCACCACAATGCCGCATAGACTGGTAATTCCGATAAAACCGGTCAGACTAAACGGATAACGTGCGATAAACAGTCCGATAGCAGCACCCGGTAATCCGAGTAACATAGTCGACATGATGATAGATGCCAGCTTTATTTTCTTAAACTGGAATAACAGAATAAAGAAAATTACGGCAATACTAATGGCCAACGCATACGACATCGGGACAAATGAAGTCTCCTGATCTTCGAGCTCACCGCCATACGAAAGAGTAACTCCTTCGGGTAGTTTCAACTTATCGAGTTGTGGTTTTATCTTATCGGTAATACTGGATGCCAAATAGTTAGACTGCACATCGAGTTGAATGGTCAGCGTACGGATACCATTGCGGTGCATAATAGTACCCTCTTCCCATTCGGGCGATAGTTTTGCAAACGAACGCAAAGGCATTGCCGAATAGGTAGCCGGGGAGGTAATCAATTGATTGCTGAGAAAATCGATATTTTTCTTTAAACCCTGATCCTGATGTAATTCTACACTGACCGGATAATCATCTTCCCAAACTGTTGTCAATGGAATACCGTTCAAACCTGTCATGACCGAAGTTGCCACCACACCTTTGGTATACCCCATACGATTGGCCTTATCCTTGTCAAGATCCACACGTATATTTTGACGTTTCTGTCCCCAGTCGGGATTAACCCAGGCAATACCTTTTACCGGTTTAATTACCGAATCGATCATAACTTCGGCTTTACGTATATCCTTAATAGAGTCACCGGAGATGCGTAGTTCTATAGGATACTTGCTTTTTTGCAAAGCCAGAATTTTCCATTTTACATGCGCATTTGGGAATGCTCCGTTAAATTTTTTGTCGTACTCTTCACAAACCGCACGTGTTGCCTCATTATCGGTGGTATTCACCATTAATTGTCCATAATTTGACGCCGGCATATGAGGTGCATATACCGTATGGAAACGGGGAGAACTTGTCCCTATAAAACTGGTAACCGTGGTTACACGCGAGTCCTTTTCAAGCGCATCCGATAAAGTGTTCATTATTTTAGCCGTACTTTCGAGCGAAGCGCCTTCATCCAGATATACTTCAACTGCAAACTGATTTCGTTCAAGTTCGGGGAACAATCGTTGATCTATGGTCTTAAACAACACTACAGCCAGTATAATCGAACCGATACCCAATGCAATCGTAAGCTTCGGATGACGAAAAGCCTTTTCAAGTATAGCATCAAACGCAGCCTGCATTTTATCCAGAAAAGTCTTTTTACCGGCCTTATCTTCGTCCGATTTAAGCCCCTTTTTTATAAAGAAAAAATTGAGGAAAGGCACCACAAACAGCGCCACAATAACCGATACAACCAGGGCTATACAAATGGTAAGGGGCAATGGTTGCACAAAGTCGCCGGAAGTGCCCGGTAGCATAAACGCAAGCGGAATATAGACCACGCAAATAGCAACGGTCGCCGTAAAAATAGGCGTTACCAGTTCACGCGCGCTTTTGATGGCAGCATGCCACGAAGACATGCCGTGATCCTTTTTCTCGACATAATTATCGATGACAACGATAGAGTTATCGACGATCATTCCCAGCACCACAATCAACCCGGCAAGCGATACCGTATTGAGTTCGACACCAAAGAAGTAGAGAAAGCCCAACGTAATAAGAACGGCAATAGGCACCGTAAGACCCGCAATAGAAGCAACACGCATGGGTAACAAAAGCATTACCACCAGCACCACGGCAACAATGGCAATCATAAATTCACGCATAAAATCGGTTACCGATTCGTGCACATAATGCGGCAAATTGGATATTACATTTACTTCAATATCTTTCGGACAATGCTTTTTGAAGGAATCGAGCGCTTTATCGACTTCTTTACCGAATGCCACAATATTGTTTCCCGGTTGCATTTCGAGCGAAAGCAAAATGGTCTTCTTCCCATTCTGACGGATATAGCTTTCAGGATCGGTATCGGTATGGCGCTGAATGGTCGCAATATCTTTTAGGCGCACCACCCCACCCTTGGGATCGGAATAGACGATTTGATCGGCCAGATCTTTTTCCGACTGGAAATTAGCCGGAAGATGCACATTCATATCCTGATTTCCACTTTTAAGGGTACCGGCAGGCGAGACCAATCCGGCAGGCTGATATTGCAACAACAACGATAACGACTTGACATTGTATTCGTTCAGTTTTTCGGGTTCTGCATTGACATAGATTTTGTCCCGTAAAATGCCATAATCTTTTATCTTCGATACATCCGGAATCTTACGGCACTCCGATTTCAGCTTTTTCAGCTGTTCTTCCATATCCTTGTATCCTTTCGTATCGGACGACATGGAGATAAGCATAGCCGAAGTATCACCGAAATCACTGTTTGCTATCAGCGCTGCTACCCCCGGAGGCAATGACGATTTGAACTCGTTCAATCCGTGTTTGAGTTTAGCCCAGAAAGCATCGGCATCCTTCACATTGTCGTTGAGTTCGACATATATAATCATCATACCGTCTTTCGACTCCGAATAGGTATCTTTCTTCTTTACCTCCTTAAAACCAAAAAGGTAATTCTCGACCTGCTTGGTAAGTTGCTCTTCTACTTCAGCCGAACTGGCTCCCGGATAAACACCAATAACCAATCCCTGCCGTATCGTGAATTGAGGAAATTCGTTACGGGGCATCTTGATCAATGCTACCACCCCAAAGATGATAAACAACACCACTATAATGTTGGTAATGTTGTGATAGCGCATAGCCCACCCTATATAGCCTATTTTTTTCTGTTTCATCTGGTTGAATTTTATAGCTAAAAATCAATACATAAGATCCATGACACCAACATCTAATACCTCAATAACGCTAATGGTTTTTCAATTACCTTCGTGTCTCGGTGTCTTCGTGTTAAAGAACAGATTTTGTTTGATTCTTAACTTTTTAGTCTTTAGAATGTTACCTTTCCGTCATCCGTTAGTTTGTGCATACCACTCACAACCACTTTTTCACCGAGCGACAAACCTGAAAGTATCTGCACAAAATCATTCTGATAGCTCCCTACCGTTACAACTCTTTTTGATACCTTCTTTTGAGCTTCATTTACCACATAAACGTATTTATGTCCGGTTCCGTCCTGATCGACAGCCTGATAAGGAACTCCTACCACAGTTCGGTTCTGGGGAGCATTCACCTTCACATCACATACCATGCCCGGCTTTAGCAACATCTTGGGATTATTCACCGTAATTTTCACCTCATAAGTGCGCGACATAGCATCGGCTACGACACCGACATTGGTCACCGTGCCCTCAAACTCCTGATTATCGAGCGCCGACACGGAAAAAGAGGCTTTTTGACCTTTCTTTATCAGATTGATCTCATTTTCGGGAATCGCTACCTTTACATAAACCGTGTTGATTTTAACCAGTTCGATAGGCGCATTCATATTGCCAAGGCTGTTCATTCCCGGCTCGATGTTGCGTTTTCCTATCACGCCGCTTTCGGGAGCATAAAGATTACATTTCTTCAGATTATTTCTGGACAACGCCACCGACGATTGAGCCTGTTGCAGGTTACTCTCCATCTCCACCCATTTCACTTCAGGTAGGCTTCCTTTATCGTGCACCTGTTTCAACCGATCGTAAGCATCTTTGGCCTGCTGATATTTTGCCAGCGAAATTTCATACATACTTTGTGCGTCAGCTTTATCGACAACGGCTAACAATTGTCCGGCACTAACCGGATCACCCGCATTCACTAACACTTTCAGAACAGTTCCCTGTGCCTGAAATGTCAGAGGAATGGTTTGTACCGCTTCTATCGTTCCACTGTATTGTAATGCCCCCGAAGAAAATATCTGCTGCACAGATGCTACCTCCACTTTCGGGTCTACAACCTTGTCTGTTTTTGCCTGACTACATCCTGCCAGTGTGAGGATGCTCAAAACTACATAAGCCACCTTCTTCATCTTGTCATAAATTAAATTTGAATTATCTTTATTCTTAAAACGACATAACAAAACGTTTTTCGTATTTTAGTCGAATGCTGATTAAAAAAAATGGCATTATTTGCGTAATGCCCTTATTATAAAATCGAGCAAAAGAGTCAATCGTTGATCCCAATTTGGAATCTGATCGTCAATTGCCATATCTATCACCAGACTCCTCATGGCGCTCACCATCGAATAGGCCAGCAAATGCACCTGATCACGCAATTCGTCGCAAAATTCGCCCGATACAAATCCCGAAATGAATATATCTTCCACCATGGCAACCGACTTCGCATTCAATTCTTTTACAACATGATGAGTTCGTGACAAATCCGCAATAGCCATCTCTTCGGTTACCATTTTATAGAGATTCACCTTGCTTTTTGCAATCTGGAATGAAATTGCAAAATAAGCCTTCAGCTTATCCGAAGCTGTTTGAGCCTGCTGTACCGCCTCTTTCGACAAATTGTAAACTTCATTCATCTCTGTGCGCAACACAGCATCAAAAATTTCCTCCTTACTCTTGTAATAGTAATACAAAGTGCTCTTACCCTTGCCCATGGCACGGGCAATATCCTCCATCGTAGTCTTGTGGAGTCCATACTGCTGAAATAATTTCTGTGCGGTGACAATTATTTCATGCCGTAGTAATTCTTCTTTAGAAAGTGCTGAGTTCATTATTTTCGACTAAAATCGTTTTCGAGTACAAAAATAGAGTGATTTTATTGGATCACAATAATTTTATATGTTAATTTATACTAATACATCACATTTAGGTTATACAAACCCACTCTCTCCTTCCCCCAAAAAAAAATCGTCTTTTCATAGTTTATGCATAAATAACTGTTAGATTTGTATTGTAATATACTTTAAATGATAATATTCCTGATATGAAACGGATACCACTTTTTGCATATCTGCTTATTTTTTGCTTGCAGGGGAAGAGCCAACAGCTGATTGATAATGCTTCTCTATTTTCCAATCAGGAAAAATCAATAATAATCTCACGGTTACAGGATGTGAAAGACAAAAGTTCCGTTCAGATGCTTATTTACACATTAAAAGATCTGAAAGGAAAACCTGCTGGGGAATACGGGCTTAATTTGGCAAACAAATTTCATATCGGAATAAGCGGCATTAATAACGGCCTGATCGTTTTAATTGCAAAAAATGACCATACGATTCAAATTCTTGCCGGTTACGGATTAGAATGGCTGTTGCCCGATTCACTATGTCAGTCATTCATAGACAGGATGATACCGGATTTTCAAAACCACCAGTTTTCCAAAGGAGTACTCCTGGCAATCGACTCTATTGAATCGCGCGTAGCTTCAGCTGACTGGAGCCTTTACGATTTCAAAACTGATCAGTTGCAAAACGGGAGAATTTACAGCAAAGAGTATTCGGATCAAAGGCGCAATGGACTTTACAGACGAGTAACTGAATCTGGGCCGCAGTTTTCAGACAAATACAAGATTACAATCAACTTAGACGGCACTGACTATTATCTCAGCTATTCAAAGTATATGACCGCCCTGTTAGAGAAAATCACTAAATCGCATAAAGTCACGCTCTATTTTCGTATTGAAAACCTACAATCACGACAACTTCAACTTAGCGGAGCAGAATGATACAGAAATGATTACACACCTCCAAAATCCAATATATCTTTGTGTTGAATTAATACTGGAGGATAAAATCATGAAACGCCCGGCATCTCTTGTTATCGGCATTTTATTGCTGTTTTTGGCTTTTGCCCAGCTCCTGCGATTCATTATTGCTGTCCCTATCGTTGTTGCAAATTGCGTAAGCATTCCGGCCTGGCCAAGTGCTGTGGCGGCTATCTTTCTGGCTTTACTGGGAGTTTGGCTGCTGAATGAAAGAAAGCAATAGAGCAATGACTGCAATGCCCAATTGTGGAGAGCTATTTGTAGGCACATCCGGCTGGAGCTATCAGCACTGGTGTGGATGCTTTTATCCTTCAGAAATACAACCTTTCCAATATCTCGAGTATTACATTACTCAATTCGATTGTGTTGAACTGAATGCCAGCTTTTACCATCTTCCGTTCAAAGCAACAGTAGCCGGATGGATGCGCCGTACACCGGAGTCATTCCGCTTTTGCTCCAAAATGAGCCGTTTCATTACACATCAAAAACGCCTCGTGAATTGCGATGAAGCACTGGAAAACTATTTTCAGGTCTTTGATTGTTTGAAGCCAAAATTAGGTCCTGTTTTGGTACAATTGCCTCCTAATTTCCATTACGACAAAGAACTATTTATTCATTTTGCTGACTTACTTACAAACAGACACCCGGATTATCGTTTTGCGGTGGAAATCCGCGATGGATCCTGGCTTAACGATGATTTATTTGATTTATTGAACAGCTATTCCATTGGCTTCGTCATATCAGATGCCGGAGGTAAATTTCCATTCGCAGAAATTGTAACTTCTGACTTTGTTTACATACGTTTTCACGGCCGCGAGCAATTGTACGCATCTGACTATACCATGCAGGATTTGGTATTTTATGCAGAAAAAATTCGCAGCTGGTTAAACGAAGGCAAGGATGTATGGGCTTTTTTCAACAACGACTACGGAGGTTTTGCTCCGAAAAATGCGCTAAATATAAGAGAATTAGTATATTTGCAGTAATTAAATCAGGTATCGGGAAACATTAAAACACAAACTCATGAAAACACGAATTCTTTCTCTGGTGCTCTTGCTATTTTCCATTAGTGCTGTTGCCCAGCAAATTACCGGTGATTGGTACGGAGCATTAAAAGTTCAGGCCGCAATGCAATTGCGGATTGTTTTTCATATCTCTCAAAACGGCGATAAATACAGCGCTACGCTGGACAGCCCCGATCAGGGTGCAAAAGGAATACCCGTCAGCAGCACCTTATTTGCCAATTCGAAACTTGACATATCCATGCCCAACCTGATGGCGGAATACAACGGAGAGCTACGGGGCGATTCCATTGTAGGCGCTTTCAAGCAACGGGGAATGTCGATGCCATTGAATCTTAGCCGCCGTGCTATCGAAAAACAAGCGATCAAACGTCCGCAGGAACCAGCGCCACCTTTCCCATACTATTCCGAAGAGGTAACCTTTCCCAATCCATCTGCCGGTATTACCCTTGCAGGCACATTGACTTTGCCTAAAAAAGAGGGTAAATTTCCCGTTGTGGTTCTTATTACCGGCAGCGGATCGCAAAACCGGGATGAAGAAATATTCGGGCACAAACCGTTTCTGGTAATTGCCGATTATCTGACTCGAAATGGCATTGGAGTATTGCGTTATGACGACCGTGGCTTCGGCAAATCGACGGGAAATTTTCAAAAAGCGCTTACCACCGATTTTGCCTCGGATGTAGAAAGTGCAGTCGCATATCTGAAGAGCCGGAAAGATATTGACCAAAAGAAGATTGGCCTGATCGGACACAGCGAAGGAGGAAACATTGCGCCGATAGTAGCCTCCAAATCGAAAGATATACGCTTTATTGTGATGCTGGCAGGAACAGGGTTGAGGGGAGACCAGTTGATAGTGCTGCAACAGGAGCTGATCGGTCGTGCGAACGGAGCCCCCGAACAAGAACTTGCCGTATGGAAAGAGGCTGGTGAAAAAGGAATGGATATCATGGATCACACCACCGATCCAAAAGCGTTGAAGCAAAAACTCGCTCAACTGCTTACCGAGACCTATCTGAAACAAAAGAAAGATACTTCTCAGGCAGACATAAAGGCTCAGATATCTATGCAGGTTGAGCAAATGACCACCCCATGGATGAGATACTTTCTGAAGTATGATCCGCTACCGACATTATCAAAGGTAAAATGCCCGGTACTTGTTCTTAATGGAGAAAAGGATTTACAAGTCCCTGCCAAAGAAAATATTCCGCTCATTGAGAAAGCACTGAAACAAGGAGGCAACAAGCAGGTTGTAATCAAAGTATTTCCAAACCTGAACCACATGTTTCAGGAGTGTAAAACCGGTGCTCCAGCAGAGTATGGCTCCATTGAACAAACCGTTGCGCCTGTTGTTTTGGAAACCACCACCAGCTGGATACAGCAGATCGTCAAATAGCATTTACGAACATCCGCACGGCGGTTTATTGCCTTTGCTAACCGTATTTTTCAGATCGCATCCACTGCATCCGTCGCACGGAGAGCTTTTACGTCCGAAACGTTTGATAATTGCCCTGACTGCCAAGCCGCCAGCTATGAGCAATATGATATATACAATAATTTCCTGTAGCATCATCGTCAATCTTTACAAGAGCAGCCACACCCGCAATGTTGGTTGCTCTTTGCTTTTTCAAAACATTCCCGTCCTTCTGTAAACGAAAACACTGCCAATCCCAAAGCACCGACACCGTCAATAAAAGACCATTGAGTGAGGGCATAGATACCACTGCTTGCAAGCAGAACCAGCGACATATAAACGCAGGTTCTGGAACAGGCGGCATCGGCCAGAATAGCTTCAGAATGGAGTCGCTTGCCCACGTAAGTTTTACCCCAAATCAACGCCCACATAAAGGCAATTGAAATAAGGGAAATTACAATTCCCCAGAACGTTGTCTCCGGCTTATGACCTTCGATAAAAGTAACAATTGCACTCAATATCAGTCCGGCAGTAAAAAGATAAAATGAAATCCCTGTGATATGAAGTGCTGTACGCTCAAAATGATCTCGGTTGCTGCCGGGGTTCTGCCGTATGCGAATCACCATGTGGGCAATTCCCAGCCCAGAAATGACCTCTATTAAGCTGTCGATACCAAAACCAAATAATGAAAGACTTTCGTCCTCGGCACCGAAATAAAGGGCAAATACAGCTTCCAGCACATTGTAGACAATGGTAAACAATGCCAGACCGAAAGCGTATTTATATAGTTTTTTCTCGTTCATAATTTGCGCATTAAACAAAGAGACTTCCTATTTGGTAAGTCAAGCAGGCAATCAGCCAGGCAAGCGCCGTTGTGTAGACAATAGTAAATGCAGCCCATTTCCAACCGGCCTCTTTTTTTATGGCCGCAACGGCAGCCACACAAGGGAAATAGATCAAAATAAAGAGCATGAATCCAAAAGCCACCAGAGGTGTAAACACCTTTTGTCCGATTTCCGGGCCCGATGTATGACGCTGCTCTATCAATTTATCTTTAAGCGTTCCTGATTCATCATCAGCCTGATAAAGTACTCCCATGGAGCTCACAACCACTTCTTTGGCTGCCAGTCCGGTCAGAAGGCTCACGCCCATTTTCCAGTCATAACCCAACGGAGAAATTACCGGTTCGATGGCATGACCCAATTGGCCGATATATGATTTTTCCTGCTTTTCGGATTGCTGTTGCAGGGTAACTTCCTTCAGACTTGCATCCTTCTGAGCCTTTGTTAATCCCGCATTTGCCTCAATCGTCTGACGTTTGGCATCGTAATTGGTGCTATACTTCACATCGCGGGGGAAATAGCCCAAAGCCCAAATAATGATGGAGGCCAGCAAAATCACATTCGACATTTTTTTCAGGTACTGACGCGCCTTAAACCACATGTGAATCGATGTATTCTTCATCGTCGGAACCCTATAAGGCGGCAATTCCATCACGAAAGGTACCTCCTGTTTGTTGAATAGAAAGCGTTTCAGTACCAATGCCATCAATATTGCCAACACAATACCAATAATGTAAATGGCAAACAACATCAGCGCTTTGTTACCCGGAAAAAATGCCGAGATCAACAGCAAATAAACCGGAAGCCGGGCACTGCACGACATAAACGGAATAATGAGCATCGTTAGGATACGATCTTTTTTGTTATCGAGCGTGCGGGTTGCCATAATAGCAGGCACATTGCAACCGAAACCCATCAACAAAGGGATAAATGATTTGCCATGAAGTCCGATTTTGTGCATCAGCTTGTCCATTATAAACGAAGCCCGCGCCATGTAGCCGGTATCTTCCATCATCGAAATAAAGAAAAACAGAATCAGAATGTTCGGCAGAAAAACAATTACACTGCCCACCCCACCGATAATTCCGTTCACCACCAAATCACGCAACGGGCCTTCTGCCATGGCATTTTGCACAGTATCGCTCAACCACGACACTCCCGTTTCGATCCACTCCATAGGATAGCCGCCGAGAGTGAACGTGGCCTGAAACATCAGCCACATAAAGAAAAAGAAGATCGGAAAACCCCAGAATTTGTGCGTCAACAGGTCGTCGAGTTCTCGTTTGCTTTTACGTCTGTCTTTTTTCGGCTCTTTGTAGGTTTCCTTCAACGCCCCGTCGATAAAGCCATATTTTGCATCGGTGATAATCGTTTCTGACGATTCGCCGTACTCTTTCTCAAGCAATTGTATGGCACTTTGCGCTTTGCTTTTTATCTGATCGAAATTTGCGCAGGACTCCAGTTGCGAAAGCATCGTTTTATCGGTCTCCAGCAACTTAATAGCCACGTAACGTGATGAAAGTTTATCCGTTACTTCTGGCGATTTCCATACTTCGTCCTGTATTTGTCGGATCGCGTTTTCAATTTCAATACCGTAGTTAATGTGAATGTGACGTACATCCGGTTCGCGGTCTTCGTACACCTCAATTACCTTATCGAAAAGTTCATCCACGCCTGTTCCTTTTGAAGCCACTGTAGGAACAATGGGAATACCGATCATTTTACCTAACTCCCTGTAATCAAACGCCACGCCTTTCTTTTCAAGTTCGTCGTACATATTGAGGGCAATCACCACCTTCACATTCATATCAATGAGCTGTGTGGTAAGGAAGAGGTTACGCTCCAGGTTGGATGCATCTACCACATTGACAACAATATCGGGCATCTGTTCCGTAATATGACGACGCACGTAAAGTTCTTCGGGTGAATATTCTGTAATGGAATAGGTTCCGGGAAGATCCACAATACGAAAGGTATACGGATCGCGTTTCATCGTTGCCTCTTTGGCATCTACCGTCACACCACTGTAGTTCCCTACCCGTTCGTGAGAACCCGAAGCGTGATTAAACAACGTTGTTTTCCCACAATTCGGATTTCCAACTAAAGCAACATTGATCGTGGTACTCTTCTCTCTTGCCGAACGAATGATCTCTTCACTGTCAATAGTTCCTGAGAAACCGGCACCAACAGTTTCGTTTTCATCTTCAGCGGCCACTATTTCCACCAGACGGGCTTCGCTTTTCCGCAACGACACTTTGTAGCCCATAATCTCGTATTCCACCGGATCCTGCAAAGGAGCATTTTTGATAACAGTCACCTGCTTGCCCTTTACGAATCCCATCTCGGTTATACGTTTTCTGAATGCTCCGTGACCAAGTACTTTGGTAATAATACCTTGTTCACCTGTTTGGAGATCGGCTAAAAAAGTGGTTTTAATTGTTGTTGTCATTATATTGAAGTCTTTTTATCGATAAATAAGGTCAGTCGGTTTGTCAGAATTCAAGTCCGACTCTCACCATCCCCACCAGGGCATTGGGCAATTTTGCATCCGTACCGGCTGGATTCACAACATATTGAATATCTGGTTTCAAATAAAGATTCTTCGTTAGTTGAGCTTTATAAAGAGCTTCAATTGAAAGTTCTCCTCCCACACCATTGTTATTGTGTATCCCTGCATATGCAAAAGCAATGCCACACATGTCATTTTCTCTGGAAGCAAACGGGGCTTGCCAGTTAACGCCGAGACTGCAATAATAGTTGTTGCAGTTTTTGCTGGGACTCCATCCTAATTGTGAAAAGAGTCCGACTCCTCCTTTTCCCCTTTTAACAATTTGTTGATCGGCAATTGCATACAAACCGTAGTTATGAAGAGTGGTTTGCGTGCTGTCGCATTTGCGGTGAGTATAAACTCCGAATTTGTATTTCCCTTCGAGATTACGCAACAAACTAGCTGAAAGTTGCCATTCGGAAATTGCCAGATAACCGTCGTTTTTACTCAGCTTCCAGTGGACATTGTAAGGATTAGATTCATATTCGTCGGGAGTACCATCAAAAAGTGCCACTTCCCACGATAAGGCTGGTGAGATATTCCACTGCAAAGATACACCTAATGCCGTGAGTGGAAAAATGGGTGAAGGAATATTGGATGCGATACTCGACTGAATACCGAAAGAACTATTATTAAACGAAGCCCCATAGGAAGTAGACGCAAAATCCACATTCAAATCCTGTAAGCCTGCGGTTACCGTTATTTTGCCAATTTGCTGTTTATACCACAACTCGTACATGAACGTAATGTTACCGGCTTCAATATTG
>JAUZOL010000035.1 GCA_030706455.1 Bacteroidota bacterium | reverse complement strand
GATTTTTGCGCTGTCGCCCTTAAAGAGGCAGGCTTCCTCATAAATACAAGGAATGATGATTTTTTGTATTGTATTGCAATAACCCCATTTGTCTCCTTTTCTGAATGGAATTAAAAGGTTGCCGGTAGCAGCTCCTGTCGGCTTGAACTTTCGTATATTCCATTTATTCAGTCGTATTGCTAGCGGTCTGTTAAGTTTTAATTCTGGTTTGGCGGTAAACATAAATGAGATTTTGATTGATTAGGACTTTAGATACTGGGTGTGATATGTTTGCCGCTAATATTCTGTATACAATAGATGATGGTTCAAAGAGGAAGATTCTTAGTGTTATCTTTCTTTCGATTGCCTGATCTTAAAATGTTTTACAGTATTGTGGTGCCCGCATACCGGATTGTGTATGCTATTGCGTTACTTCCAATGAAAAGATATGCTAGGGAAAGGGCTTTTAAATGCCTTCTCCCGGCGACAAAAGGAGTTTCGTCAGGATGCTCAGTGAAGGGTGTTTTATATTGCTGGTCGAGAGTGTCATGTTGTGCAGTTGTATTTGTAATGTGTTGAAATTAAGCGCTGATTGCTGATCGGCTAATGAACGAATGTAGTGCGGCGGCTGCTATCTGAAAAAACACAAAAAGCCGGATAACTGTCTTGCAATGCGATAGAATTGTTTTTTAGGCTTAACCCCAGTCATACCAAACGACACTACTGCTTACGACTGTAATTGTTATCTGCGTCTTTTCAGCATTGTCGGGCAGGGCGGTGGTTTCGCTCAATCTCTCGTTGCTACTGTCTTTTTGGGGAGGAAGGATCTGCTTGCGAGAGGTGGATAGTCTTCCTGTTACAGTCCTTGTGTGGTGCAAAGTTCTTGTTCTCATTGTTTTTTGTTGAAGGTTCTTTGGAGAAAATCATTAGCAGAATGAGTTTTAAATACATCGCGTATTTCGGAAAAACTGCAATCGGCATTGCGCTTAAAAATACAGAGAGTCACAGTGGAGGATCAGTTGCACATTGCAAATATAACCCCGAAAGGGATGAATTGTTTTTTATGGGGGGTTAAATCGCCTCATGATTTGGTTAAATGGTGCAAACGGTAAGTCGGTAAAATAAGAATGATAATTAGGTTTCGTTCTAACCTCTAATCTATCATATAGAATAATCAGCAGGTTGTATTTTCTGAATAAAGGATCAATGACTAATGATTCCTTTGAAATGTTATAACAAACTCTTTTAAATCGACAGACTTTCTGGTGTTGACATATTAGTCCTCCCAATATGTGGCACCATTAGTATGTACGAATCCGATTGTGTTGTCCTCAAGCCCTGCTATTGCAAGATTGTCTTCAAACTCCCAGACCCATTTGTACTTGCAGGGTATTATTTCCTGACCGTCTTTGTTGATAAATCCAGACTTTGAATTTGCCTCTACCCATGCCAGGCCGTTTGAGAATTTTCCGATATGCTTGTACTGGCATCTGACGACTTCCTTGCCCTGGATATTTATCAGTCCGGTGAGAGATTTGTTGTACACACGGGCTACGTCATCATGAGGTAATTCGATCTTGTCATACCTGCACGGCACGATTTCTCTTCCGGTATAATCAATAATTCCCCATTTCCCTTTGATCTTTACGCGAATCATTGTGTCGTTGAACCGTGCAATTGCGTCGTATACGGTTGAAGTTAGTGGCAGGCCTTCGGAGTTTATTAAGGCCCAATAGCCATTCAGGTGTACACTGTAAGCGTTTTTGCAGGCAGGTTTAATGGATTCGTAACCCGAAAACAGCATTACTTTGAAGTTCTTATTGATAATGCCCAATCGGTCGTTTACTGCAATCTCTGCTTTCCCGTTAGTGAAATTGCCAATGAAGGTGTATCGAAACGGGGCTTTTACGTCACCAAGATTGTTGATGATGCCCCAGCGATTATTTTTGCATACCCCTGCTAACTGTTCCTGAAAATTATTTACCATATCATATTCGCAGGCAATGACTTCATGACCGCTCATGTCGACAAATCCCCAGTGTCCGTTGTATAAACAGCGTGCCAGTCCGTCAGAGAAGTCTCCTATTTGCTTGTAAATACAAGGGACGGCAATCTCCCCTTTTGTGTTGATATATCCCCATTTCCCGTTGGTTTTGACTTTGGATAAACCATTATTTATATTCTCCATTATCGTGTAATGGCATGATACGATCTCAGTTCCATCGGAAGTAATAATACCCCATCCATGATTATCACTCACCCGGAATAGTGAACAGTCATAAATATCAATGCAGTTAAACTTGCAGAGGGTAATTTCTTGACCACAACTATCGACCAATCCCCAACGTGTATTTGGACATATAGCAAAATATCCATTGCCTAAATTTTTGATGTCCTGATATTTTGGGGGTAATATTTCTACTCCTGTTATTGAAAGAATGCCTTTTTTATCATCATTTTCCAATTCGGCATATCCTTTGTGGAATTTGCCGATAAAATCATATTTGCATGAAATAATTTCCATTCCAAATATGTCTGTTAATCCCCATTTGCCTCCTTGTTTTACCGATAAAATCGTTTCGGTATTCATTTCAATAGCATCATAGCGACAACAGATCAGTTCATTGCCGTTATTCGTGATTACACCCCATCTGTTATGCTTTGACACAAAAGCAATTCCGTTTTTGAATTTCCGGACAGCATCATACTGACACGGAATAACTAATTTCTTCTGGATGTTGCAGAATCCCCATTTAGTTCCTTTTCTGTAAGGAATCAGAATGCTTTCGGCTTGCAGTCCGGTATTTCTGGTGAAAAGTGTGGGCCTGAATGGTAATCTGGCGACTGAACGTCTGTTGTACGAGAAAAGGATGCTGTTTTCTTCCATGCTGTTCAAGTATTAGAGTTCGTGATCAATGAAATTTGGCGGATGAAAAATCTGAATATGAAAGATGAATGAAATGCTGTTTTTTTTAGCTAATTATCTTGTATTCATATGTGTATCTTGTTTTATGTGTATCGGTTATAGGTGACGAATAGCCAGCCCATGATATAAGCAATGATGGGATTCTGCTGATTTACAACGTTGTTGTTCTAATCAGTAAATAATAATTAAAAAGGTTTTAAGTTGGTTATAAGAAGAACCGGTAAGTTCTCTTGACGGCGTTATCCCCAATCAA
The DNA here is from genome assembly GCA_030706455.1 of Bacteroidota bacterium. Classification (GTDB taxonomy): domain Bacteria; phylum Bacteroidota; class Bacteroidia; order Bacteroidales; family Paludibacteraceae; genus Microbacter. Next base: position 22,213 of record JAUZOL010000035.1, on the reverse strand, counting down.
ACCAGGGAGAGTGTGGCTTTTTTAAAATGACTGAAGAAGCTAAGGTTGACTCAAAGATAAAAGAGCCGGATTCGTTTCTGCTGATTGGTGTAGCAGGTTGATCGTTTTCTGATGAACTTTTTTCGGCGGTATTCAACCTCTCTTGAGCACTAAACGTGTTTGGTTTCCTGTAGTGTGGTGTGTCTTTTTTCATACAGTCCTGATGTTTATGCTTGTCAATAAATATACTATGACTTCAGTTGTAGTAAAATCTCTTACATGTTTTGTAGGTAATATTACGAGTCACAAAAAATAATTATGTAGAATTTTACTTTCACAAATATAGCATTCAAATTGAAAAATAGATTTTAATTGTGGTGAAATTAACGTGATTTAATGTTAATTAAAGGCAATGGGATTGCACAATTTTAGTTGCTTTTATTTCTGTAAGCATCATAAGTAAAGTGATATAATATATTTTGCTCTATTTGAATTTGAGTTAAATAAAGTTTTATTGTAAAAGTCGTGTTGAGAATTAAAATTGAATTTTTATGTAGTCAAAGATTCTTATGTGTATCTGTTCGAGTGTTATGTGGATTATGTTTAATTGTCTGTTTTATTGTTGTTTATGGCTCATTTATTATGTTTAGGTTATACAGCGGATTTATTGCGATAAATAATTAATTAGATCAAAAATTGTATATTTGCAGTCGCAAAATGCTCATTAAGTATCCTTTGGTCTTTACTTTAAGAAAGATTATAACACTAAAAGCTGTCAGATGGATAGTTCTGTTACTTTATATGTTAATACGATCCTGATTATAAGTTGTTTGGTGTTTGCTATCGTTTTTTTTGCCTTCCCCTTACCTCATAATTCGAAAGGATTAAAGAGTTACAAAGTCTCTCTCCGCACTTTAGGTGCCGCTTATTTTCTATTTGCCTTTTTGGTTTTAATATCAGAAGCCATTAACGAACCGGAAGTGGATTTGTTATCAGTGATAAATTTAAATATCTCATCGCTTCAAGCTATTCTATTTACCATGGCATTGGTCATATTGCTTAATCCAGCCAAAATAACCAGAAAATATCTGCTAAAACATATAAGTCCGATAATCGTTTTTGATCTTATTTATATTTTTATTGCTCTTGTTTGGGGGGATCCTGAGATTGGTAATTTAGATGCTTTAATGAAAATTAGCCTGACTCCGCCTGTTGTTGTCAGGGAGTGCTTTTGGTTATTCTTTGTGATTCAGCTTGGGTATTTGACATCGATATTTATCCGTGAAGTCAAGAATTATGATAAGGCGTTAGATGATTATTTTTCCGACGGTTACAAGATCCATATTCGGTGGGTATCTATCTGTTATTATTCGGCTTTGTCACTGGGTATATTTGGTGTGTTCATGATGTGTCTATTCTCTTTTGAGTGGGAAATCGTCTTTACGCTGTGTTGTATTATTTATTATGTGGGCTTTGGTGTCTGCTATATTCAATATCCAAGAACCTTTATAAAGATAGAGCCTGTTATTACGTCTCCCGTTATAGAGTCATCCGAAGTTCATCTGAAAATCAACAACCGTTTTTCGTGGACTGAACTCAAAGGAAAGGTCTTGAAAGAAAAATATTACACCCGCACGGGAGTAAATATTGAAGATATGGCTCAGTTTTTGAAGGTGGGACGGACAACGTTATCCGGCTTTATAAATAAGGAAGAGGGAGTTAATTTTAATTCGTGGATTCGGAGACTTCGTATTGATGAGGCTATTCGGTTATTACACGAGAATCCGGAATATTCCCTGAGTCAGATTTCAGAAATGGTAGGCTACAGTGAACCATCAAATTTTAGTCGGCAATTTAAAATTGAGACTGGCGTTTCACCTTCCGAATGGTGTCAGCAAAAACGTATTCTTGCATAAAGCAGTTTCGGGTAATTGAGTTCTGAATTTTACCATTTGATTGTTGTTTTGTCAAATCGTGCGCTATTTTGTATGCATTGATAAGCGTGTGATCGGTAATAACCTCTAATTTTGCAACACCAAAAGCAATCATCATACATCCAATTATATTTTGGTTTTACTTTTTGATATATAATTGCCGTGAGGCACACGTTCATTAATATTCCAAATCTAGAGAGAAAAATAATGAGTTAATTGGAGTATGAGACAATCTTCAACTGTTAAAGTTGAAGATTGTTTTTTTTGAGGGATATAGATAGTTTGGAGTTATTTTTTCAGGCAGATACCGCTTAACATGCGTCCTGAATGAATTCCCTGACGACGAGCAGAAAAGAAAAGGTCGGGTTCGCTGAACGTGCAGTGTGGCGATACTTCAATATTAGATATTTCTGACGTTTCCAGTTGTTTTTGAACTGCCAGTCGAATATTGAACAGAAATTTATCTTCATTCTTTTGAATGAAAAACTGATGTGTGTCGAATCCGTTGATATGAAATTGTGCTTCCAGTTCAGTACCTACTTCATAAACGGCTTCACTGATACAGGGACCTACTGCTGCTATCAGATTAGCCGGATTGACTCCGAAATTATCTTTCATGGCCTCTATCGTACACCCAACGATGTTATTTAATGTGCTGCGCCAGCCAGAATGGATAGCGGCAATACTTCGGGTTACAGGGTCAAATAAGAGAATGGGTACGCAATCGGCAGTTGTTGTCGTGATACAAATGCCCGGCGTGTTGCATATAAGCGCATCAAAACCTTCTAAAGAGGCTTTTCTTTTATTCTCCTCCATTGCAATCAGCGAATTGTCTACAAGCTTGACGTTGGTGCCGTGTACCTGATGCGCTCCAATTAAGCGATTCAAGGGTATGCCGAGTGTATCGCAAAGAAGCTGCCGGTTTTGGATTATATTTTCCCTGCTTTCATCGGAGAAATTTCCCAAATTTAAAGACTCATATTCACCACTACTTACTCCACCCTGACGGGTAGAACTGAAGTGAAGTATTTGTTCGGTGAAACGGTTGAGATTTGAATATGTGAGTAGATTGACAGACATTCCCAGATTAAAATTCGATGGTTTTGGGTGTGATGTAGGCAGTGCCTTTGAAGTTAGCCAATAATGCACCATTCTCGTCAAAAATATTGATGTTGCAGGTACATAATTTATTGCTCCGTGCGATTTCCTTGGCTTCTGCGGTTAATGTACCTTCTGTGCTTTTCGCAAAGAATGATATGGATGCGTTAATTGATAACGTGATAAATCCATACGAATTGACAGCAGCAGCAAAACAGAAGTCGGCGAGCGTAAAAAGCAGTCCGCCGTGTACTACGCCAGCACCATTGAGGTGTCTTTCCTCTATTTTAACTGTAGCTTTTGCGTGCCCGGGAGAACACTCTGTGAGCTCGATCCCGTTGCTCATAGCAAACTTGTCTGCTGTGAAATATTGCTGGTATTTATCCATAAAAATGCGATTAAATCAGATGGCTGCAGTCCCTAAACGGAATGCTTTAATGTTTAGCTGAACCACAGCTTCACCCTTGGCAGAAAAATAACTTTCGATGGCTTTTTCAAGGGCTTCTTTGCTGATGCCTATGTAGTTGGCTGCGGCTCCAAGCATCACCGTGTTGAATGCCTTCAGATTGCCGGCTTCGCGAGCCAGATTTTCAGCATCCACGAAAATATGCTTGCCTGTTTTTGTAATTTCATCTTTAATCGCCTGCTCGTCGGGGTAATTATTAATGTTTTTGAATGGTTCGGTGGCTGTTACAATCATTCCATCCGGAGCAAGAAAGGGTAAATAGCGTAACGATTCCATTGGTTCTATCGCAAGAATTAGGTTGGCTTTACCCTTGGGAATTAGATCTGAATAAATTACGCTGTCGGAAATACGCAGGTGAGATTCTACGGCACCGCCACGTTGACTCATTCCGTGAACTTCTGCCTGTTTTACTTGCAGTCCCTGTTGCATGGCTGCTAAATCTATAATAGAGGCAATAGTCAGGATTCCCTGGCCACCCACTCCGGCTATAATTATATTTGTTTGCATAGTATGTCGATCCTTTATTTTTTACTTTCCTGTCTTTTTTTGCGGCTTGCAGTTTGTACGCATTCGCGTTGGGCAATAATTACAGAAACGCCCTTGTATTCAAGTTCTTCTTTCAAAATTATGACGTTTTCATCGTGATTTTTCTTCAAGGGGACAAAGCTGCGGATATGTGATTCTTTTACGCCGACACCTTTGCATATATCGGCAAGCTTACCCGTGCCGGCAGAATCCTGACCTCCGGTCATAGCCGTGGTGGAGTTGTCGGAAATGATGAGGGTAATGGCCGATTTGTCATTGACGGCATCCAGCAAACCGGTAATTCCCGAGTGTGTGAATGTTGAATCCCCGATAACGGCAACTGAGGGATGGAGACCGGCATCGGCAGCACCTTTTGCCATTGTAACTGAAGCTCCCATATCAACACAAGTGTTAATTGCATTGAATGGAGGAAGCGCTCCCAATGTGTAACAGCCGATATCGGAAAAGACATGTTGTTCCGGGTATTCTGAAAAGATGGCGTTCAGCGCATCAAACACATCGCGGTGGCTACATCCCTGACACAACATAGGTGGACGTCCGGCTACGATAGATGGAATGTTTCTGAATGCGTCGGATTCAACACCCATTGCTTTTGCAACAACATCGGGAGACAGCTCTCCTGTACGGGGAAGTGCTCCGTCAAGGCGGCCACGGAATTTTTTATTGCCGAAATAGCCTTTAAGGTATTCTTCGTATACAGGATAACCTTCTTCTGCAATCAGAATATCGTCGTATTTGTCAGCGAACTCTTTAATCAGCTTGTCTGGCAATGGATATTGAGAAATTTTTAATACCGGAATATCCAGATTTTCGGCCTGTTTTACTTCCATGACGTAGTTGTAGGCAATTCCGAAAGCAATGATGGCCTTGGTTCCGTTTCCTGCAATGGTTTTGTTCAGAAACGATTGTTCGGATAGAGACGACAAAGTGGTTTGCTTTTCAAGTAATTGCTGATAGTTGTTTCTTGCGTTAGCAGGAAGTAGTATCCATTTCCGTTTTTCCTTTGATGGATTCAATATGTTTTCTTCACGCGGCGGTTGTTGTTTGACAACGGCACGGGAGTGTGAGAGGCGGGTAGTTACTCTGAATAATACCGGAAGGTTTTGTTGTTCCGATAAATCGAAAGCATAACGTATGGCATCGTAAGTTTCTTGCTGGTTGGATGGTTCTATTACTGGCAGGAATGCGAATTTTCCATAAACGCGGGTGTCCTGTTCGTTTTGCGAAGAGTGCATGGATGGATCATCAGCCACTACAACAACCATACCGCCGTTCACCCCAGTGATGGCAGAATTCAGAAATGCATCGGCAGCAACATTGAGTCCGACGTGTTTCATACATACCAAACTTCTTTTACCCGCATACGACATGCCCAAAGCTGCTTCATAAGCTGTTTTTTCATTTGTAGCCCATGTTGAATGTACGCCTTTTTGACGGGCAATAGGGGATTGTTGTATGTACTCGGTGATTTCAGTAGACGGGGTGCCGGGGTATGCATAAACACCCGAAATACCAGCATCAATTGCTGCAAGGGCTATTGCTTCGGCTCCCAAAAGAAGTTGTGTATCCATTGTATAAAGTAAAATAACGTTATGTTAGTGTTTTTTTTGTGTGTAATGCCTTAAAAAACACTGTTTTGTGTTGTGTTTTTAAGGGTTGAATATTAAGCTGCAATTTAGCCAAATTTGATGATATATAAAAGTAAAGCAAGGAAAGCTTTGACATAAACTGCTATCGGACTTTTAATCATGCGACGGAAAAAGATTTTTCTGCTTGTCCTGAAGGTGGATTTTATCCCTGTATCTGTCCTCAAAATGTGGCTTTAGGTTCTTGCTGATTTGAATATAATCTAAAATAAGCAAAAACAAATTGATGTGATTTTTGATAGAAAGAATTGAGGTTAAGTGCTGTTCAATAAATATAAAGAGCGGCTATATATATGAAGAACTGTTAGTTGTTGCTTGTAAATTGACAATTTTAGAAATATTCGTTTATTTACAATCTTTTGTTTAACTTTGGTGCTGCGGTTTTATTGAAAAATGGAAAGTCAATATTTAATGGCGTTTTGAAAAGATACGATGACGTTTGTTTGTAAAGTGAATAAAGAGATCGGAGCTGGCAGAGCCAATTATTATCCTGTTTTTTGTGATGCACGAAAGAGCGGTAGATTAATTTGGTTATTGCTGTTTGTTTTTGTCATTTCTTTACCTCAACTAGTCGCCCGAAACAAACAAAACAGATCGTGGCAGGCGAAAGATTCTGTTTCAAAATCAGTTGTGAAGCCACTGCGTGAATATACCATTCACTACATTATTCACAAGCCTAAAATAGATGGGCACCTCAATGATTCGTGCTGGCAGGCTGGCGAATGGGCCGGCGATTTTGTTCAATGGGTTCCCAAAGAAGGAGCCAAAGCTTCACAAGCTACCTATCTTAAAATTCTATACGACGATAAGAATATTTATGTCGGAATCAGGGCAGTCGACAATGAACCGCGTAAAATTCAACGTAGGGCTGCTCGCAGGGATGCTTTGTCGGGAGATGTAACAGGAGTGAGTTTTGATAGTTACCATGACAGACGTACCGGGTTTGAATTTGATGTGACAGCCGCAGGACAAAAGCTGGATGGAATAAATACCAATCCCTGGAATACAGATTTAACATGGAATGCAGTATGGTATGCCAAAACTGCTCTTGAAGATTCTGCCTGGACTGCCGAAATGGCCATCCCTTTTTCGCAACTTCGTTATAGCCGTTCTAAAGAACAGGTTTGGGGGCTTCATTGCTGGCGATGGATCAGCCGTTTCAAAGAAGAGAGCGATTGGGAGCCTCAATCATCTACCGGACCCGGAATGTTGTATGCCTTCGGATTGTTGAAAGGGTTGAACAACCTTCCAAAATCAAAACGATTTGAGATGATTGCGTCTGGCCTTGGAAAAATCAATACCTTCAAGAAGGATCCTCTGAATCCGTTTGCAAATAAGGGATATACTTTGGGGAGTAATATAGGTTTGGACGCCAAAATCGGTCTGACAAGTAATTTTACCGTCGATATGACGATTAACCCTGATTTTGGTCAGGTAGAAGCAGATCCATCGGAAATTAACCTGACGGCCTTCGAGACTTTTTTTACGGAAAAACGTCCGTTCTTTCTTGAAGGGAAAAATATTTTTGCTTTTGATGTGGACGATGTCAACCTGTTTTACTCGCGTCGTATTGGTCATGCACCATCGTATACTCCTGATTTGGCCGATAATGAATACCTGAAAAAAACGGATAATGCAACCATAATAGATGCTGTCAAAATTTCGGGCAAAACGGAGAAGGGGTTAACCCTTGGTATATTGCAAAGTACCACATCGAAAGAAAATGAACAGTTAAGCACAGCCACAGGACAAAAATCTATTACGGTAGAACCTTTGACAAATTATTTTCTGGCTCGTGTGCAACAGGATTTCAAACAAGGAAATACTGTTCTAGGCGGAATAGTGACATCAACAAACCGGTTTATCCGCAATGCACAACTCGATTTTCTAAACAAAAATGCTTATACCGGCGGCATTGACCTGTTGCATCAGTGGAAAGATAAAGAATTCTACCTTGATGCCAAGATGATTGGAAGTTATATCACCGGTAGCAAACAAGCCATGCAGGAAGTGCAGCAATCTTCTGCCCGCTACCTGCAACGTCCTGATATTTCCTATGCCCATTACGATAGTACACGCAACTCTCTGTCAGGGTGGGGCGGTGACGTTAAAATCGGGAAAGGAAGCAAAGGCCTTTGGCGGTATTATACCGAACTTTCATTTCGTTCTCCCGGTCTTGAACTGAATGATATGGGATATATGCAAACGGCAGATGTTATCAGACAGAATAATTATTTGGCTTATTTTGTCAACAAACCGGTATCCATCTTCAGAACGTATACGTGTGTAGCTTACCTGAATAATAACTGGAATTACGGATTGCAATATTTGTCGTCATCGTTTACCGGAGTAGGGTATGCCGAATTTCTTAATAAATGGAGCATTAATAACTCTCTTACTTATACAACCGAAGCGCTGGATACACGTATTCTTCGGGGAGGATCGGCTATGTATGTTCCGGGTAACTGGCAGGAAAATTTTTATATTAAAACGGACGATTCTAAAGCAGCATATTGTTCTTTGAATTACATTCGCAATTTTCCAAATAAACAAGGGAAAGGCTCTCAATATTCCACAACGTTTACAATTCAACCAATTTCGGCGTTGAAATTCTCGCTTAATCTCAATTATGCTTTGAATGATAATATTTTGCAGTATGTGGGCTGTGTTTCGGATGGAGGTTGCGACAAACCTATCATGGCGTCGATTAATCAGAAAACACTGGGAGCTACTTTTCGTGCAGATTGCAACCTGACGCCGGAATTGTCACTGCAATATTACGGCAGTCCCTATTCTTCTGTTGGTAAATATTCTGCATTCAAGCATATTACAGATCCGTGCAATAAATCGTTTGAAAAACGTTTTACGCTGCTGGATACCTCCAATTATAGCGACGATGCTTATCAAATAGACGAAAACGGGGATGGAAAAACCGATTATTCAGTCTCCAACCCCGATTTCAACTACTATCAATTCAGATCTAATTTTGTGCTCCGCTGGGAGTATCGAGCCGGTTCTCAGCTCTATTTTGTATGGTCCAACGAAATTACCAGCTATCAAAATCCCAGTCATGAGCCCGTAACTGCGATCTTTCGGGGACTTTCTAAAGGTACCGTAAATAATGTCTTTTTAGTGAAACTTTCCTACTGGTTTTCTCTCTGATCAGATCCAACGTTCCGTTAGTTGTTCTCCCTGAACGCTGATCACAATCTCTTTCAACGGTACTTTGCGTTTAGCTTGTTGCAAGGCTATCTGAGCCAGTTGCGTGAGCCCCCCGCAGCAGGGAACTTCCATCCGTACCACAGTTAGCGTGTTGATATTCGATTCGTTGATCATAATCGTCAGTTTGGCGATGTACGAGTCTTTGCCATCGTCCAGTTTCGGACAGGCAATGGCTAAAGCCTTATTTTTGAGATATGCCGAATGGAAATTACCTGCGGCAAAAGCGGCGCAGTCGGCAGCCAACAGCACATCGGCTCCCTGAAAATAACCGGCGTGAGGATTGAGCAGGTGCAGCTGTACCGGCCATTGACGAAGTTGTGAGACTGTGTCTCCCTGCGTGGTTTTTGTTTCAGTACCGGCAAATGCAAAGCTCTTCGAGCCCGGGCAGCTCTGATGATGGCCATGCGCCTGCATTATGGCGGCAGTCGGTTTGTTGCGAATCGAACTCAGATCGACCGGAATATTGTGTTCCTGAAGATATTTAACGCCCTCCTGCAAGTAGCCCGTTTCGCCGTGTTCTTTGAGGTGACGGAGGTGTGCAAGGATTGTTTTTTCGCCTTTCTCGGCAATACGTTCCATCACAGCCGTTTCGCTGTAGGGTTCGGCTTCGCGTTCTTCCAGTTCGATAGCTCCCACCGGGCATTCCCCGATACAGGCTCCCAGTCCGTCGCAAAAGAGTTCGCTTACCATGCGGGCTTTCCCGTCGATCAGTTGCAATGCACCTTCGTGGCAGCCCGTGACGCATTGTCCGCAACCGTTGCACTTTTCTTCATCTATTTTGATAATTGTCCGTTTCATTGTTATGTATGTTGTTTTATTTGTTTCCTGATGCAAAGATAGAGTGCTTCGGCGTTTGAAAAGTGTAACCAATATTACAACGGGAAGATTTTTGTGCCGGGCATCGTAATCCGGCAGAATCGTGCTATTTTTGCATGGCAATGGAACAGACTCCCGAAATAGTAACTCACTTGATCGACGATCATCTCTTCGAGACTTCCGGTTTTGCCCTGAAACGGATGGAGGACATCTATCGAAAGAACAACGGAGCTCCCGATGTGCCGCATCGTCACGATTACTATTCCATTATTTTTATCGAACGGGGTGAGGGCGAACATGTGGTCGATTTTACCACTTACAAGGTGGAAAATCAGACTATCTACTTTTTGTTGCCGCAACAGATGCATCAGGTGATTATGAAGGGCGAACCGAAAGGGTGGGCCATCACCTTCACCGAGCAATTCCTGATCCGTAACGCCATTCCCGATAAGATGATTAACGATCTCTATCTTTTCAACGACTACGGACAGTCACCTCCGCTGCCCATCCGCGATGAGGATATGCCGGTCTATGTAGGTTTGGTGGAGCAGATGTTTCATTTTGCGCAGGCGATAGAGAACTACAAGCTGGAGGCGGTCGGCTCGCTGGTGAAGTTGTTTCTTATTCAGAGCAACAACCACTGCTCCATGCACAAGCTGCATCATCCGCAAATGGTGGAGACCAGTAATCATCTGCTGCGCAACTTTAAAAAGCTGCTTGACGAGCACTATGCTTCATGGCACATGGTGTCCGATTATGCCGCAGAGATGGCCGTGACCGGCGACTATCTCAATAAAACGGTGAAAGCGCTTACCGGCAAGTCGGCCAAAGAGATGATTCAGAGCAAGCTGCTGACCGAAGCTAAACGTGCGCTGATCTTTACTCCGGTATCCAACAAAGAGTTGGCCTTCTCTCTTGGTTTTGAGGAAGCGGCTCATTTCAACAATTTCTTCAAGAAGATTTCGGGGCAAACCCCCTCCGAATTCCGCGCTTCGGTGCATTAGTCCTGATTTTTGCACTTATTCCCCTGATTTACGTACTTCGACCGCTTTTTTGCTGCCGTACCTTTGTCACATCAAACAACACGGGACACGGAACAAGCGACATCCGGGTCGCTTAGCGTTACCACCACTAAAACATCAGGACAATGAAAACAATACTTCATACGGCAACAAGCAGGGGACATGCCTATCACGGATGGCTCAATACCTACCATACTTTCAGTTTTGCCAACTATTACAATCCCGAAAGGGTTCATTTCGGGGCGCTTCGGGTGCTCAACGACGATACGATTGCCGAGGGCGAAGGTTTCGATACCCATCCGCACGACAACATGGAGGTTATTACCATTCCGTTGCATGGCGCGGTCGAACACAAAGACAGCATGCACAACAGCGAGATTATCCGTTCGGGCGAGATTCAGGTGATGAGTGCCGGCACCGGCATTTTTCACAGCGAATACAGTAAAGACGGTTTTGGTGATACCTCGCTGCTACAGATCTGGGTTTTTCCCAACAAGAAAAACGTGACACCCCGTTACGATCAGATTTCGCTGGCCGACGTGGCAAAGAAAGACGAACTCTATCAGGTTCTCTCGCCGAACCCCGACGATCAGGGAGTATGGATTCATCAGAATGCATGGTTTCATCTGGGTGATTTGTCGGAAGGGTGGACAGGTGAGTATACATTGAAAAATCCCGGCGATGGCGTTTACTTCTTCGTGATAGATGGAGAAGCCGAGGTGGCAGGACAAAAACTAAACCGACGCGATGGCTTTGGGGTTTGGGAAACCGACACAATTTCAATCAAAGCAACCAAACAAACACAACTTCTATTGATGGAAGTTCCAATGTATTTTTAATCAATAAATAACTCAAAATTATGATCAAACAATTTTTTTCAACGAACACACAATCGTGGTCGTTACTTATAAGCAGATTAGCCCTCGGGGCGGTGATTTTACCTCATGGTATGCAAAAAGCGTTAGGTGCTTTCGGTGGATATGGTCTGAGCGGAACCGTCGGGTTTATGCACGGACAGATGGGAATGCCGGTGATTCTGGTATTGATGGTGATTGCAGCTGAGTTTCTCGGCAGTATTGGAGTGATTCTGGGTGCCGGCACTCGTTTTATGGCATTTTCGATAACACTAACGTTCTTCGGCGCGATGTTTTTGGGCGGGCATATCCACAATGGATTTTTTATGAACTGGTTTGGTGCTCAAAAGGGCGAAGGAATCGAATATTTCATTCTTGTACTGGGTCTCGCCATTTCGATCCTCATTGGCGGTAGCGGTAAATTCTCTGTCGACAACTGGATATCGAAGAAACTGAAATAACTCCTTCCTATATTTTCCGCACACGGGTAAGCCGGACTTCCGGTTTATGCCGTGTGCTTCTATTTTAAATCTGCCGCCATTCCTGCCAGCTTGCAGGTTGTTGCCCAGTTGCGGGCAGTGACGGTGGTTCGGAGCTGCTTCTCGAAAAAGTTGGAGTGCCATTTGGTCTGTCCGTAGCCGTCGGGATAGAAAAAGTAGAGCGAGTTGCCGATAAAGGCAAAGCGGCTGTTGTCGTCAATTTTGGCTTGTATTTTTGCAAGGGTAGCGGTGTCGGGAATCGAACTTAAGAACATCACCACTAACTTATCGGGTGCTGTTTCTGCCTCTTCGGCAAAAGGGTTTTGAGCGACAATCTTTTGCATCTCTTCTTTTGTTCGGATTACGACAGGCACATCAAACCCGAAACGGTCTTCAATTGCCTTGCTGATGTGGAGAGAAAGTACATCGTCGGTCTCGTTCGTTTCTGTTGAAAAGAGCACGTTGCCACTTTGGATATAGGTAGTTACCTGCCCGAATCCGAAAGATTCGTACAATGCCTTCAGGTCGGACATTTTTATTTTCTTGTGTCCACCAATATTGATTCCCCGCAACAGTGAGAGGTAGATAGTCATTTCCCCACGCTCCTGTTTTTGAATGACGAAATATCGATCAAATCTTGATTGTCATTCTCGTAGGTTATTGTTACGCTATCACCAATGGCCGAAATTGGTAGGTCGTTCGATATTTGCGAGGAACCGATAAATATCTTTGGACTCTTTCGTAGCGTGAAATAGTAATAAGTATTTCCATTTTTAATGTCTCCGTTGATGCGGGTAATAACCGAAGTAAGTGTGGTTTTTGATGTTTTGCTTTTTGTGTTGATGCGGTTTCCAGCCATGTTGTAGGCGTTTTTGTACGACATCAGGGTCTCGCGCAGGGTGTTTCCCACGCCGACAATCGTATAATCTTCAATGGCCACCATGGCATACATCTTTACCAAGCCGGCTTTGTCTTTCAGAGTCATAACATAAGTCGGTATATTGTTGATATTGTATGGAATGGGAACAGAAGCCAAGTACCCTTTTTCCTGTACTTTACCCGCTGCCGAACTTTGAGCAGCCGCTTCGGTGGCACCACTTTGCTTATACCAGGTGGCTTGTTTGGTTCGGGTATTTACCAGCGCAAATCCAACGGTCGATTCGTCGGAGCCGACAGATGTTAATCCCGTGTACCAGTATGAGTTGTTATCTTCGCCGTAAACCAAAGTAACACCTTGTGTGATTTTAAGCTTTTCGTTGTTTGAAAAATTGAAATAGCCTTTTACATATTCTCCCCAGTCATTGAGCTGGCTTTCAATGAATTCCGCGGGCTGTATTCTGTCAATCCATGCCGGGGTATTTGCAATGGTATATTCTTTAATAGTTCCGGTTTCGGCATTTAGTACCACCACTCCGGTTGCATCTTCGCCCCCAAAGCCGATGGTTTTTGTGTACTTCGTCACTACCCAATACGGAACACCTTCGTCATCAATCTCGAAGGTGTAATCGGTCAGGCCAGTGTTCCAATAGCCGTGAAAATAGAGATAACGTTCCAGATTGTCCATGAAATAAGCTTCGGGCTGGTATTTAATGCGGATGTCACGCCCATTGATCTTCTGTACCAATCGCACGTCCCGCTCATTAGTGGCATTCACCATGACATATCCATTGGTGCCTGATTCGTTTTGTTGCCACTTGAAAAAGCCGGAATGGAGCAGCGGTGCTACCCAGTAAAGATCGTTTTTGACTTTCTGTATCGTAAAGGTTCCCAGAATTACCTGACTGCCCAAGGCGGGCTGAGAACCAAGCACTTTATCACCTAATAATTCAGCCAGCGATTGATCGACCACCCTGATTTTTTCGACGGAGATAGGAGTCATGTGTTTAGATAGGTTTTCTCCGATTTCAACTTTGCCGATCAGTTTTTGATAGTCATCGCTTCTGAATAATGCCCAGGAGGTGATAGCCGGTACGATGGAGATGTAGATCAATAAGATTGCCAGAATTATGAATGGAATTTTGCCCAGACTCTGCCTGAAAGAGAATTTTTGTAATGTCGGAGCTTTGCCGGGGAAACCGATTTTGATATTAAATGCTATCCATAAGACGGTCAGTATGATTAATAAAAACGGCAAGCCTGTAAATCCGAAATTAAAGACAGGAAAATAAAAGTATAAAGAGATGGCTACAACCAGTAGCAGGATAAGTATTTGTTTGTAAAGTTTCATGGCAAATGTGTGGATGATTATTGAGCTTCAAAGATGGTTAATATTATTGTTATAGCCAAAAAATTGTAATATGTTTGTGTGGGGATATGACGTAGTGCCGGGGAACTGAGTTTGCGTAGTAGCAAGGATTTTGTAGCTTTGTAAACAACTTTAGCGAATTACGATGAAGATATTACGTTTTACAACGATTGTGTTGCTGTTTGCCGGTATGCTGGCATGCCAGTCACGACCAGCCGGACAACCGGCCTCTGACAGTGGCGAACTGAATCGTAATCCTGCAAAAATAAGCTATTCCAAACATGCCCGTTGTCGGATGGAATGCCGCAATATCGACGAAAAAGAGGTGGCCGACCTGTTGCATCACGGGTATATCAACTATAAAAAAAGTAACCTGAAGGCTGACGATTGCCACAAGCGTTATGCGCTGGAAGGCTATGAGAACGGCGAAAAGTTACGCATTATCGTTGCATCGTGCGGCAACGAAACCTCCGTTATTACCTGCATAGACCTCGACCACGACTGGCCCTGTCATTGTCCTGGCGATGAACGACATCACTGATATTGAAAAAGGCATCCCGAATCACTCGGGATGCCTTTTTGCTTACATTCACTTTTTCTATTCTGATATTGATGCTTCTTTTACCGGTACCTTTCCTTTTTTTACCGGATAAGAACCCGGGAGGATTACATCGATAAGGTGCTTGCCCAACAGGCCGAGACGTACTGCAAAGCCCAGACTGAAGATGCTGCAAATAAATCCCCACACATTGTATTCCCCGTGATAGGAGAGCGCAAAGGTGAGTCCGGAGCTGATAAGTATCAGGCAACTGTATAGAATCTTTGCCTTCAGCAGCGGCGGAGTCAGTGATTTAAAGCGAAACAGTCCGTCGATAATGCCGGTGGCTATTGAAGCCAGAATGGTAAGCGGATAGACGTAGATCGTAAAGATCAGTACATTCGAGAATACCTCGTTCAGCAGGTTCGGGAAGAGCCAGATAAAGGCCATCAATGCCGGAATCATAATCACAAAGGTTTGTGAAAGGTGAATGGCAATGGGGTGCATATCGAGGCTGAGCACTAAAAGGCGATTGGCGGCAACGCGTTCGCGATATGGTTCAAAAGCCTTGCGGGGCATTCCGCAAGCGGGGCACACATCGCCCAGCTTGTCGGCTTCCATCACATAGCCGCAAGGTTTACAACGTACAAGTTCTTTCATTCGTATTACTTTTAATATTGACAATAGCATCTGGCAGAACCATTGGAAAAATTCCGTTGTACATATTGGTCTGCCAAAACGTTCTTCAAAGATAATGGTTTTTTAAATTACCGAAATGTTTTTTGCTTTATTTTTTGGTTGGAAGTTTTGTCGCTATGATACAGAGGTTGAACGTCAAGCTATTTTGTCGCTAATGGTTTACCATTCACCATGACGTTAACAGTTTTAATTCCCTGAAATTTGGTGATTAATTCAGGGGTTTCTGCTGTTGCAGTAATATTTTTGAAGGTAAATCCCGACACCTGATCGCTGGGATTTCCTTCCATAATTCCGAAACTCTTGCAGGTAACGTTGATATTCTCCATCGTAATGTTGCGCACAATGCCGTAAGGTTTTTCGGGACTTCCGTTCATATCGAAAAACTGTTTCCATGGGCGCATTTCGATGATGGTACCGCACCGGCCGGTTATGTTGCTGATGTGAACGTTTTCGTAAGTCTGGTAGGTGTCCGGACGCAGTTTGATGCGCAGAATAGGACAATTGTTATCCATCTTGCAGTTGCGGACGACGATATTACTTGCCCACAGGCTTTCGCTGCCCAGCGTGAGAGTGCCGTGGGTGTCGCCGAAAGTGCAGTTTTCTACCAACACATCTTCTACCGGACCGTTTTCGGGCAGGTTGCGGGCATTCGGACCCTTGCCGCCTTTGATGCAAACTCCGTCGTCGTTCACCGAAATGTAACAACCGCGTACGATCACTTTTTTACAAACGTCAATATCCACACCGTCGCTACTGGGAGCAGGTACCGGTTTGAAGGGAGCTTTGATGGTGCAGTTTTCAATCAGTACGTTGGTGCATTGGTACAGGTGGGTAGTCCAGAAACCGGAGTTACAGAGCGTGGCGTTGCGGATAATGACGTTGTTGCATCCCCAGATAAAGAGCAGGCGGGGACGGTGCACCTCCAGATTGGTACTTGATTTGCCCATTTTTTTCATCTCCTCGCGGTGAGCCCAAAACTCTTTCCAGAATTTCAGTCCGTTGCCGTTGATGGTTCCCGGGCCGCTGATGGTGAAATTATTGACGTTATATGCATTGATCAGAGCCGCGTAATAATCGAGCTTTTGCCCTTCCATGCGTGATGGAATGAGCGGGTAGTCGGCAATGTTATCCGAACCCTTCAATACGGCGCCGTCTTCTAACCGAAGCGAGGTGTTAGGTTTGAAGAACAGCGCTCCACTCAGGAAAACACCTTTCGGAATAACGACGATGCCTCCGCCGTCGGCGTTCGCCTTGTCGATGGTTTGCTGAATAAACGAGGTGTTGAGTTGGGTGCTGTCGGTGCAGGCTCCGAAATCGGTGATGACATACTCTCTGGCGTACGTGCTTGTGATAGATGTAAATAAACAAATGATTAATAACAGTTTGTGCATGAATTTACTTGTTTGGAATGATAGATGAAAGAATAAAATGGATGATACATCTGTTTTTATTGTATCCTGATAACTCCTTTTGGAGGATGCAGAAACAAAAAACAGGGCTAAAGGTAATGATATTTTTGCACCTGTAGGGATTGATTTTAGGGTAATTCAAAACTGTGAAAATTAACATTAATGAGTTGCAATATGAAAAAAGATTCAGATTGCTTAAACTATTATGATGTGATATAGTCTTATTTACAAATCATTTGACAGAAAAGCCGATGAAGTTAAAATTTTACTTTACCCTTATTTTGGCCGCCTTTGCTGCTACTTTTTTTGCCCAAGTTGTCAATAATCGTTCCGCTTCGGGTGCGACCGCTTCAACGGTAATGCCGGCGACCGTCAAACTTGCTGTCGTTGATTCGGCGAATAACCAGCCCATCGAATTTGCTTCAGTAAGATTGTTCAATTCGAAGACAAATCAACTGGCACAGGGCGCGGTGACAAGTCAAAACGGGCATATTGAGCTGAAGAATATCAAACCGGGAGGATATTATCTTTTGATGTCATTTACCGGATACAACACGAAACGCTTGAATATCCGTGAACAAAATTTCCGGAGAAGTGTTATTGATTTGGGTAATGTCAAGTTAGGGGCTTCGAATGTGATGCTGGGAACCGTAACCGTAACCGGTAAGTTGCCCGAAATGATTGTAAAGGAAGATACCGTGGAATATAATGCCGCAGCTTTCAAGACTCCCGAAGGAGCTGTGGTGGAAGATCTGATCAAGCGTTTACCGGGCGTGCAGGTGGATGCGGATGGTAAAATCACCACGGCGGCAGGTAAACAGGTAACCAAGGTGCGGGTCAATGGGAAGGAGTTTTTTGGTAATGATCCGAAGATGGCAACCAAGAATCTGACGGCAGATGTCGTTGATAAAGTACAGGTTATTGAGAAAAAATCGGATTTGGCCCTGTTGACCGGAGTAGACGATGATGAGCCTGAAACCATTATTAATCTTACTATTAAGAAAGGGATGATGAAAGGCTGGATGGGGAATGTTTCTGTCGGAGGTGGTCAAATTCTCAATAATAAAAACGATGAAGATCCCCGTTATGTAGCATCTTCCATGCTAAACCGATTTACCGATACAGAACAATATTCTATTTTAGGAAACTCGAATAATATCAATGAAAGAGCTTTTACCGATCGCGGAAACAATGTAATGTCGGGTCGTGGTAGTAGCTTTGGAGGTGGTGGAACCGGAGGAACCGGCATTACAAGTTCATCTACCTTCGGATTTAATATGGCGAAGGAGGTAAATAAGAAATTGAAAGTAGGCGGTAATATATCGTATAACTATGGAGATAACTACACCAATAGCCGGAGTTTTCGTGAAAATATTTTCACTGACAGCGTCTCCTATCGCCGAAGTACCTCTATTGCCCGTTCTTTTACCCACAATTTTTCGATAGGCGGTAAAATGGAGTATCAGATGGACTCGGTAACTACATTTATTTTTACACCTACCTTTTCGTATAATTCATCTTTGGCTCACAACTCTTCTTATCAAAAGTCCATGGCCGGTGATAAAGACTCTACGGCAGTTAACGAGAGTAATGCCTATAGCTCGTTAAATTCGAACGGTACCTCTCTGGGATTGCAATTGGACTTTTCGCGTAGACTTTCGGCGAAAGGGAGACGTATAAGTTTCAGCGGCTCATTAAATCTGGATGAGAGTAATGGTAACGGTACAAACAATTCAACCAATATTTTCTACCTCGCTACAGGGAAAAATACGGTGTTTAACCAGCAAAATGCCAACACGGCGAACCGTAATTCCTATAACATGAGGTTTACTTATGTGGAGCCCATCGCAAAGAACTATTTTATTGATTTCTTGTATAATATTCAGTTCAACAATACTATCAATGAAAGGGAAACGTATGATTACGATCCGGTGAACGGAACATACAGCGACCTGAACGCAAACTACAGCCGTAGCTCATCCGTGCATTCTATCAGTCAGAATATCAGGGTCAATTTGAGGTCGGTGCATCCCCGGTATACGTACAATATCGGTATGTCTGTTTCTCCAAGTTATACCCGTAATTTGGGTTATATCAAAGATTGGTTTGGCAATGGTCTGGATTCTGTCTATAATGAGCCGCAGCCCCGCAAAACGGTCAATTACGCACCTCAGTTTGAACTTACCTACCGTTTCTCAGGCGACCGGATGCTTCGTAAGTTTTTGCGTCTGCGTTACAATGGAAGAACCAATCAGCCTTCGATCACACAGCTTGATCCGTCGCAGGATGTAACCAATCCGTTGAATATCCGCAGTGGTAACCCGGATCTGTTGCCGTCGTTTAATCATAATATTTCGTTGGAGTACAATAGTAATAACAGAACTTCACAGTCGTCATTCAGCACGTCTTTGACCCATACTTTTGAACAAAATTCAATAGTCAATTATACAACCTATGAGCCTCGCACAGGCGTGCAATACACCAAGCCGATAAACGAAAACGGGACGTGGAGCAGCCAGGCCGACATTTTATTTGCAACCCCTCTCGACAAACAAATGCACTTTAACCTGAACCTGAGAACCGGAGCCAGCTATAGCAATCAGGTGGGTTATACTTTGTTGCAAAAGCAAAGCGAACGCAATGTGGCACATACAGCGTCCGTCTCTCCCAATTTGTCGATAAGTTACAAGAACAACTGGTTTTATTGTCAGTTCCGGGGTTTACTCCGGTATAGCTCCGCTACCTATTCGATGGAGGGGATTGCTTCGCGAAAATCGACTACCTACAATATCTCGTACAATAATCAGATAACCTTCCCCTGGTCATTCTCTTTGTCATCCGACATTACTTATACAGCCAATCGAGGGTTGAGTGCCGGATACAACCAGGATGAGGTGATGTGGAACGCTCAACTGAACAAGGCGTTTTTGCGTAATAATGCAGGCTCTCTCCGTCTTCAGTTCAACGACATTCTTCATCAACGGCTTAATCTGAACCGGAGCGTTACGACTAACTCCATCACCGATACCCAGTACACCGCACTTACCAGCTACTGTATGCTGACTTTCGCTTATCGGTTCAATAATATGGGGAATCGCCGGAGTGGCAACCGTTCTCGTTCCGGTTTCGACCCTTCTCAGATGCCGGGTGGATTTGATCGCCCTGCCGGTGGAGGATTTCCCGGTGGAGGAGGATTCCCGGGAGGCGGAGGCAGACCACGGTAAAGATCTGTTATAATATGTAACGGGAGGTATGATTTGTAACATGCCTCCCGTTTTTATTCTTGCTGTAGCTTGGAATTCACTGTAGCTTTTAAAAGTAAGCAAAAGAGTTCATCGTTTATTTCTATTAATTTTGAATGATAATTATGGAAATGATGATGCCACTGCTGATTTACTGGAATTCCTGTTTAATCTAGTTTGATTTCCCATATCCGGTATTTACCAAATGTCCAATTGAAAACGATTTCAGTATAATTTTTAGCCGTTTTAATTTTAGCGACATGCATAGGAGTTCTCCCCTCCATAATGCGTATATTTTCTTCGTATTGAGTAGAGTCGGTAGGGTTAACAAGCTCTAATCTTGCTTTGAGAGTTTCGATCCTGCGGAACACCCCCGATGCGTCGCTGTCGATCTCCGAGTCGATAGCTCTTTCGAATGAATAGGTCTCGTTCTTCTCGTAAATTTCAATGTCAGGATCAAGCAAATTGATGATTTTCTTACGGTCTCCTGATCGGATAACAGCAGAGAATTGCTCAAAAGAAGGGATCTTTGTGGCATCAACTCGAGGGAAGAATTTATCGGATATGTTCATGATTTTGATACTGCTCAATTGGTTCTGAGAATTGATTTCTACACTGTAATTTGTTTCCTCATATTCCCAACGGGTTCCATATTCTCCTGTATCTACTTTAGAGGATGGTTGTCCAAGTGTATGTTCCACTTCATCTTTGCTCATTCCCAAGGTCAATCCCTTGAATTTACAATCGTAACCCTTAGCTCTTCCAGTAACCTGTATAGACCAGATCACGTTGAGGTCGGCTTTGTCGTATTCAAAAGTCATGTAGACCGAAGTGTCCGGTTTAATGGCGTACATTTCATACTCAAATCCGTCTTCGAATTTATCCTTTTGCAGTAAATTTTTCAGTTCGTTTTTAGGCACTGTTCGGAATTGTTTGAGTCGGAATCCGTTTAAGTCGGTTTGAAACTCTTTGGCAAAAGCAGATGCAAATCCGATAAATCCTAATAATATCAGAACAAGGAATTGGATCTTTGTATTTGATTTGAATAAGTTTGAATAGGTCATGTTTTCAGATTTTAAATAAAGCTGTCTCTGTTTTTACCGAATCCTTTTCTTCTTCGGCTTCCGGACGAACAATGCGTTTCAGCATCTGGTCGAATGCTTTGTCGAATACCCAC
This sequence comes from Bacteroidota bacterium, assembly GCA_030706455.1. Lineage (GTDB taxonomy): Bacteria > Bacteroidota > Bacteroidia > Bacteroidales > Paludibacteraceae > Microbacter. Next base: position 841 of record JAUZOL010000035.1, on the reverse strand, counting down.
TGGTTACCAATATCTTCTTTGAATAGAATGCCCGATTCGTCAATACGAGGTGGATAGAAGGCTCCGAAATAGTCGGTTCCTTCATCCACTATAAGGTAAATGGCTTTAGTCGCTCCTGTTTTCAGGTTGTAACGGCAGGCATAGGTTTTGGCGTTGTCTTTGTTCAATCCCCAATAGTAAATATTCTGCCCTTCGACAGCAAATGCTGAAAAATAGGGGTCGAAGTAGGGCGGTTTCAGATAGTGAATTTTTTTGCCATCATACAAAACCAAAGCCGTCACTTCTCCATTCATCGCTTTTGTTTTGGAGTCGAACCGTCGGCCTGTTTCATCCGGTAAGGAACGAGCCTGAGCGTAAACGATGGTGTCTTTTCCTATGTTGACAATGTTGCTATAGTAAAATGCCGTATCGAGCGGCTGGGCATACTGGTAGATGACTACATAGCTTCCGCTGGCAACCCCAAACTCGATTTGATGCGGCAACGAAAAGGTATATTGCGTGGCGTTTTCCGGTACCGGAATATCGCTTTTTTTACTGCCACAGGCTACCAGTAGCAGCAAAAATGAATAGATCAGTAGTTTTTTCATGGGTTGTTGTTTTTGTTTGTGTCGTCTTTACGGGACTGAGTTCATATAGATCGATGTCATTTCAATAAACCTTTCATCACTAACGGGATTTTCGCTTGTTGTATCTTGAGCGTTTAGTGCCGTTAGGCACGACACTATTACCAATTTATCTCCAATCGACCGATGCGAATGTGCGCTTCACTCCTTTTTTGTAATGGATGGCGGGATGTCCCATAATGACAAAAACACCTTCGCGGCTCGCGTAGCGGATACCG
>JAUZOL010000340.1 GCA_030706455.1 Bacteroidota bacterium | reverse complement strand
TATTGAGCCTGTAACAGGTTGTGTTGTCGGTGGAAAAAGTTGAATCATGTGGTGCGTAAACAAAAAACTGCTCCCGAAAGAACAGTTTTTATTATAAATATCCGGAGCGTAAATTACATTGCAGGTAAACCGAATCCTAACTTGTTTTTCCGTCCTACCCAGGCTTCTTTGATAAAATTACCGTTGGCATCTTTACCTCCGATCATAAATATTCGGTTGTATTTGTCGACAACAACAGAAGCTTTAGTTCTGGTTTTGTAATTAAGGACTTTAGGGAAGTTGACCAGTGTGTCACGTCTTGTCCATATATATCCCTCAGTTTTAGAACAAAGTAATGTGTCTTTTGCGATAGCGCCTGAAGCATTAGTACCTCCCCAGAGCATTAAGCGGTCATCATACCAAATCAACGAAGCATTTTTGTTGGCAGGGAATGAGTCGGCTTTGATTTCAGTAGAGAAGTCCATCCATTGTCCGGTGCCGGCCATGTAAGTGTAAACAGAGTTTACAGTATTTCCTGCGTTATCTTTACCTCCGATTAGCATGAGTTTTGGACTTCCGGTCTGAGGCAGGAAAGTAGTTGCTGCAAAATCAGTAATCGGGAAGCTGTTAAACTTATTACCGTTGTTGTAGCTCTTGTCGAAATCGGCTATCGAATATTGTACCGACCAGTTGGCTCCGTCGCTGGATGTTTCTACGTAGTAATTGTTACTACTGTCGTACATAACGGCAAACAGTTTGTTGTCATAGCCTGCGATCAGCGATTTTAGCTGATTAGCAGATGAGGTCGTAATTTTGTTCCAGGATGTGCCGTTTGAGCTGGAATAGATGGTTTGTCCATCACCGATTACATACATCACATTGTTGAGAACGACCATGTTTTGCAATGAAGCAGAAGCAGGCAAGGTTGAAATGGTTGATCCACCGTTCCAGCTTTTGGCATCGGTAGTGCTGTACATGCTGATGGCGCTGCCGTTATTCAGGAACAACATCACCAGATCATTGCAGTAAACTGCTTTTTGTTCTGTTTCAGCAGATCCATATGAAGGATAGGTTCTCAATTGCCATGCGATAGAATCCGGTTCTACTTTGTGAACGCGTACATCTACATAATATGACAATGTATCGGTTCCATTTGCAGCATAATTTAAAAAAATCTGTTTAGTTCTGAAATCGATTGAGTCGCCTGATTTGTAGGCCTTTTTGTTGAAAAACATAGCAGCCGACGAGTAGGTTGATATGACAGGTATGGCTCTGAAATGGCCGTACAGTTTTGTTTTGAAAGGGAGGGAGTCAGCGTTGTAGATTAAACCATTCGTCTTATATACACTGCCACCTGTTTGATCAACGGTAAATTTTGCTTTTGCAAATGCAGGTACGCTGTCACTCTTTATTCCGAAGGAGTAGACGCGGGCATCGTCGGAATAATTTGTGACGCTGTTACTGAGGCAAGAGTTAAATACGAGCAATCCTAAGGTGAACAAAGAAATAACCAAATATTTAAGCTGTTTCATGAAGAAAATTGGTTTTTGAAATAAATTTTTTAACCTTTTGCCGGCACTTGCT
>JAUZOL010000034.1 GCA_030706455.1 Bacteroidota bacterium | reverse complement strand
TAACTGAAGTTGTCTTTTTCGAGACGGGTGCCGATCAAACGTCCGTTCAGGCGCATATTTACTTTGCCGTACTGATAGTTCAATCCGAAGTTACCGTTAGTCTTACGGGCAAACTGCATGTCATAGGTCTTTACCACACCGCTTACCGTTTGTGTAAAATCATTTTTCAGCATCCAGGTAAAGTTGGCATACGCTTCGAGCAACAGTTTCGGACTGATAAATTTACCGAAATTAAATGCAGAAACCAGCTCCAGACCGTTCATCGTCGATTGATTGGCATTCGTAAACGTAGTACCGGCAGCAACGTATTGGTTCACAATTTTGTTGTCGTACAAAGTATGAAAATAAGTAACGTCAAGTTTCAAACCGGCAGCCGCAGAGGTATAGCTCAATCCGAAATCGGTAGTACGCGATTTTTCCGGTTTCAGATTGGGATTGCCTATATAATCGGTCGAATAGGTCACACCGCCATAAGTATATTTCATGGTATATTTACCTGACATCTGGTAAGCATCGGGCACATAAAATGCCGTTCCGTACGAAGCGTGAGCCTTGAAATTACAGAAAGCATATTGCGCACCTACCGACGGATTGACGGTATTGTAATGGGCATTTGCATCCGGGGCATTCAACGCTGCATTGGCATCGATATGGTAGTTGAACCGATCATAGCGCAAACCTGCATTCACGTTCAAATCATTCCAGTTGTAAACGGCCTGACCAAACAACGCAATGTTGGTAAAGCGATTATCGGGTTTGTAGGGAGCTATTTCAACGCCTTTGGCCGAATAGTTATTCGACGTATAGTCATATACCTTAATATCCTGACCTACTGTAAAATTGAGGTTGCCAAATTTATAGCCGTCCTGCAACTGATAACCGTACTCTTTGGTGGAACTGGTAAAATTGATAAATCCGGCGTCGGTGTTGTCCGAATAATTCGGATTCTTATCGTTGGTGTAATAAGGAGCAAAACGGAAGCGATTCAACGCATTTTGCTGTTCCAACGACGCATAGAGGTTCAGACGGTTCACGTCCTTCTTGCTCTGTCCGTACGAACCCCAGTAATTACCGGCAGTCTCCACATCGTAAGCATAAGTATAGCTACCTTCGGCACGCACTTTCCACTGCGGATTCATCTTATAATCGGCAAAAGCATTGGCAACGTTCAATTCGTACTGAGTGTTGTCCATTGCATCGCCATACGAAGCCTTATCAAGGATCAGCTTATCGGCTTCGGTCATTTTCAGCAAATTGTGCTGGCCGATACGGTAATCTTTCGTCTGTTGTTGGCGACTATAGCCCAAACCGTAGCTGAACTTATCGTTCGCCACACCTGTAAAGTTAGCCCCCAGCTTGCTGTAACCGAAGCTACCTGCTTCAACAGAGGCACTTCCCTGCGATTTTTTACCGGCTTTTTTGGTGATGATATTAATAACACCACCCATGGCATCCGAACCGTACAACACTGCATACGGGCCTTTTATCACCTCTATGCGTTCCACATTATCGACAGCAATGGTCGCCAGATTGGTTGTTCCTGCCGATTCGCCGTTGATAAGCACCAGCACCACGCTACGGTTGTGGGCACTGGGCGAAAAACCACGCATGGCAACCTGAGCCGACAACCCGGGGTATTGGATAATATCCAGATTAGTAGCTCGTTTCAACACTTCAGCAAGATTGTCGTTAGGAAGAGCCTTAAGTGTACTTCCCGATATGATTTCCACTTTTTGCGGAATACTTTTAAGTAAAGCTCCGGAACGTGAAGCGTTTACAACCACTTCGTTCATTTGATATGTGCGAATGGAATCGCCGTCCTGAGGTTTAAGTCCTGCAGCAAAAACAGAAGTTCCTGCTGTCAAAACCGCAACCGATAGTAACAGTTTTTTCATCATTTAAAAATTTGAATTTAATTGTATTCCGTACAGCACTATCCGGAATCGGCTGCTTGGAACGGGTTTATCGTTTACTTCGATTTTTCGATTATTCTTTTCTCTCCTTTTTCAACTTTTCAATCTGATGACGCGGCACCAGAAAAACGGTTGGTCGTCCCGTAACGGGATTCGGTCGGGTCACGACCACGGTTTTATAGACCTCCTCTATGGTAGAAAACTGCAATACCTCGTCGGGGGCGCCTTGCGTATGAAGCGTACCTCCATTCAACAGTAACAGTTTGTTGCAATAAGTACTCGCCAGATTCAGGTCGTGAATAATCATCAACACCGTCAACCCCAGCTCGCAATTGAGCTCCCGCACCAGATCAAGCACCTGCACCTGATGGCAGATGTCGAGTTGCGAAGTCGGTTCGTCAAGCAACAAAAGCTTCGGCTCCTGCGTAAGCGCCCGGGCCATCGCCGCTAATTGCCGTTCGCCGCCGCTAAGCGACGAGAGCGGCTGATCGCGGTACTTCAGAATACCCGTGAGCTCCATATATTTTTCGGCTTTCGCCAGATCCTCTTTCTTTTCAAAAAACTGAAACAGTTCGCGATAAGGCAAACGTCCCAGCAATACATATTCCAGTACCGACATCGAAGTATCCTCAATGTGTTGCGTCACTACGGCAACAGCCTGCGCTTTTTGTCGTACCGGCATCATACTCAGCTCTTTTCCTTCGAGCAGCATACTTCCCGATGATCTTTTCAGGTCGCCAAGAACCATCTTCACAAGCGTACTTTTGCCCGACCCGTTCGGCCCGATAATGCCGGCAAAATCACCTTTATCCAGAGTGAAGCCGATCTGTTGCAAGTTGAAGCTCTTATATCCGCCACACAAGGCATCTATCTGCAATAAAGGATTCTTTATTTCTTCCATGCCGAACCCTTTCTGCTTAAAAGAATGATAAACAGTACGCCTCCGGTAATTCCCGTCAGTACGCCCACCGGTAATTCGTTGGGAGCAATCAGTGTGCGGGCCAGCACATCGCAGACGATCAGAAACAGACCACCACCCAGAAAACTTGCCGAGAGCAGAATACGGTAGTCCGATCCTACGGCACGCCGCATCAAATGCGGAATTACCAGACCCACAAAACCGATAATGCCGGCAATGGAAACGCACAAACCTGTCAGCAACGACGCCAGTACAAACAACACCCGTATCGTTAATTTAACGTTGATACCCAGATGAATTGCTTCGTCTTCGCCCAAACGCAACGCATTCAGCGCATGCGCAAACAGATGAGTGAGTAGAAATACTCCAATGCTACCGAACAGCATCAGGCGAATGAGTCGTCCGTCGGGTTGTTCCAGTGAACCCATTGTCCAAAAGATAATATTGTGCATATCTTCGGCAGTAGATATCGACAGCAAAAACATCAGCAACGACGAGCAGACAAAACTAATCATTACACCCGTGAGCAACATCCGGTTGATATTGGCGGCACTCTTGCCCATGCCCAGTACATACACAAGAAAGATGGTAATGAAAGCCCCGGCAAAACCGGCCACCGGCAGTAAAAAGCTACCCAGAGACAATGTCGTTCCCAACACAATCATCAGCGCCACTCCGAGCGAAGCTCCCCCCGAAATACCGAGCGTAAAAGGTTCCACCAGCGGGTTGCGGTAAATGCCCTGTAAAATAACACCCGACAAACTCAACGATGCTCCCACTGCAAACGCCAGCAACAAACGCGGAACGCGCAGGTTCATCAATACAGAATATTCCATGCTGTCAGCATGTTGCAACACGTAGGGCAACTGCTTCCACGAGATATTGATGTCGCCCGAAAGCAATGACCAGGCGGATGCCACTACCAGTAACACCAGTAATAACACCAAAAATCCGACGCGATATAGTTTGAATACTTTCATTATTGATAATTCAGCAACAAATTTTCAGTTCTGACCTCTCCTCCTAACCTACTCTCCCAAGGCGAGGAGGAACACGACAGTGATACTATAAGATAAAGCTCACTTTACAGACGCATAGCCCCTCTCTCTCGGGAGAGGGATTGGGGAGAGGGATTGGGGAGAGGTCTGCTATTGAAATCGGCAAATTAATTATAACACCTAATGCATTTAGAACTCTATCCCTTCCCGACTACGAATATTCTTATCGTAAGGATGTTTTATCTTTTTAATTTCGCTCACGTAATCGGCCAGTTCTATCACTGCTTCGGTAGCTCCCCGACCGGTGATAACCAGTTCCAGCGTTGCAGGCTTGGATTTGATCAAATCAAGCAGCAGCTCCTCTTCCAGATAATTATCACGTACCGAGATATTCAGTTCGTCGAGAATCATCAGGTCGTAACCGGCGGCAAAAAACTCACTTTTGATCTTTTCTACCGCCTCGTGCGTCTCCTGCCGAATCACATTCTCGTCCAGCGAACGGTTAAGGTGCGGATGCCCCTTGGCAAAATTGAATACCTCGGCACCCAGTTTGCGCAGGCTCTGCATTTCGTTGTAACCGTATTTTTCCGGGTCTTTGTGAAAAGAGCAGTAGCACACCTTCTGTCCGTGACCCAACGCGCGGGTTGCCAGTCCGATAGCCGAAGTGGTTTTCCCCTTGCCGTCGCCCGTGTATATATGTATCAAACCGTTATTTTTCATTGACAATTTTATCATTTACGATTCCCATAACTCCGTCCGTTATGCCAGATTACTATGTACTGAGTACTGTTTACTGAGTACTGCCTACTATCTCAGCGCCTTCATCATCAGCTCCAGCGTTTCGGCAAAGGTGACGGGAGTGGGCACGCAAGCCATATTGGAATCGATCACAATGACCTTCTTCTTGCGGACAGCCTCCAGATTGGAGAATTTCTCCCAACGCTGCTTCTCTTGCCGATCGATATTGCCCATGGTGACAATAAAAATCACCGACGGATTTTTGAGTAACACGGCTTCGCGGGTGATGGAACCCGAGGTCATTCCTTCGGCAATGTTCCGGCCACCGGCCAGCGTGATATAATCGTTCAGAAAAGTATTGGGAATTACAGCATAAAGAGGATCGACACCCAGCTGAATAAAGATTTTACGTCCATCGGCTTTGCGGGCTTTCACCCGGTCGATGCGCTGCTGTACCGACTGCAAAACCTTGTCGGCAACGGCTTCGCGCCCCACCAACCGGCTCAGTTGCCTGAACTGCGAACAGATTTCGGCATACAATTTCGGCATGGGGAACATCACCACCTGGATGCCGAACTTTTTCAGTTGTGCAACGGTTTCGGGAGGAGTCATCGAGGAGGCAACCACCAGATCGGGCTTAAGCGACACCACCTTTTCCACGTTTACCTTAACGGCCGTGGCCACCACATTCACCTTGCGGGTGGTTTTGCAATAACTGGTACAACCCACCAGCTCCTGTTCTTCACCGAGATATTGCAGGTTTTTTGTCAATGAGGGAGATAGAGAGATGATTCGTTTGGCAGGAGCTGCCAATAGCATAGCACATCCGAATGAAAGGACGAATCCGAGGAGCAATAAACGTTTAAGCATTGTGTAAACAGTAAATAAATGCTCGGGAAACTGCTCGGAGTATGACTACAAATGGAAGTAAGAGACATGCCCATAGAACCTTTTTCCCGAAGTTCCGGTTGATAAAAGCACTGGCAGGTCTTCTGGCTCATCCCCGTATCTGAGGCCTTCCCATTTTAGTATTCAGTATTCAGTATTCAGTACTCAGTGTTATGGACTGTGTACTGTTTACTGCGTACTGCTTACCGGAAACAGTGGCAATGGTATTTCAGATACGTTTATGGAATTTACAGCTGCGGGTACAGCTCCGGAATAGTTTATCTGCGACAAACGCACCGGATTCCCTTTTGGATCGTTTCCAGCACAGGAAACAATCACCAAATGCAGCGGCAAAGGTAAGGAAAGGTTTGAAAACTGCAAACGGATACAATCAAAATAATTTTTCCGAAGCAGTGACACAGCAAGGCAGACAACCAATTACAATATTGATATACAAAGAAATACACATTAACCATTAAGGCATTAAGAAAAATGAAGAAACACGTCAGCACCTTATATCTCCTAGTTTCATAAAATCAATTTTAACCTAAAAGCTGTTTTATGAGATGTTTTTTGTAGTTTTGAAGTCTGATAAAAAAGTAACAGGAAACTAAATGAAAGATTGACTTCGTTGAAATTCATTGCGTACGGGTGAAAAAGGGATAGCCACATCCGACAAGCCTTGATGAAAAAACAGAACATATACGAAACCAACCTTCGTATATGCTATTCAAATAGAATAGTTTTACGAAGGTTAGTTTCGTAAATAATACGTTGTATGCCATGCAAGAAAAAGCTCCTAGCGTTGTAAATAAAAGATTAATATTATGAATCCTAATGGAATTACATATGCCTTAATAATAGCCGTTGAGAATTATAATCAACCTTCTGATTTTAAAAAAGTAGCATATGCAACAAAAGATGCAAAAGATTTAAAAGATGCTCTTATCGCAGTTGGTGTTCATAAAGATGATATAAAACCATTAATTGATAAAGATGCAACTCATTCTGCAATCAATGCTGAGTTAAAAGGTCTGTCCAAAAAAGTTACAAAAGATGACAGGGTAATAATCTTCTTTGCTGGACATGGAGCTTATTTTGATGAAACAAATTGGATAATTCCAGTTGATGCATATAAATCTAATATGCGAGACACTTGTATTAAGATTGATAATTTACTAGGTCAACTCAAAAAAGCAGGAACAAAAAGGAATCTCATATTTATTGACTCTTGTCACAGTGGTTTTGAACCAGGTGAGAATGTAAGAGATATTGATGATTCATTCTTACCTGATGAATTAATTTACAACTATAGGAATGAGGAATATTGTTGCGGTTTCGCTTCATCAAAATCCAATCAAAAATCTATTTCAGACCCATCTTTACAAAATGGAGTTTGGACACATTTTCTAGTAAAAGCTTTAAAAGGTGAAGGTGGAAAAATTTATCAAAAAGGAATTTTGTTTAGTGACAAATTACAGAGCTATCTAAATAAAAAAGTTGCTGAATTTGTTAAAATGAATACAACTACCAAGAAGGACCAGACTCCAATTATGTTTGGAAACCTGACTGATAAGTTTGTAATTGCGGATTTAAATGAACTATTTGATAAGGAAGAGAACGAAAAAATGGTAAATGATATTTCTTTCACAAATGTCACTCTATTGCATAATGAAGAAGGATACATAAAAAGTTTGCCAGGATTTCAAAAAGGTTATCACAAAGTTCCTACAAATAGTTACTCAGGTGCAGATTCTTTTGTGAAAAAGATTGGAATAGATTTGATAAAAAATGAAATCGAGGAGTTAAGTTCTACCATTAAAGACCAATTCAGTTATAAAAGAAAGGAAATTGAGGCTAATACAGAAGATGGTTCTGGTACAATAGGAACACCTGATTTTACATATTCAATGGAAATAAGACAATCAGAGGATAGTCCAGAGGATTATGAATTGTTACGAAAATTGGAAGGATTTAGTAATTCTGAGAAAGTGTTAAGTGAGACGTTTAATAAGATTTTTTCAAATCACTTTAGTGAATTGGAGTTCTATATGTCCAGACGAATTGATATTGAAGAATTAATTGATACTATAGAAGACCTTGATGATGATTGTGGTATAAAAATAAAATATAATCCTTCTGACTTATCAGATTGTCGTATTATTATTGAGAATTTAAACTATGAGATACTTGTAACAGAATCAACATTTTCAATTTCATTAGGATTTAAAACAAGCCCAGAAAGATTAATATCCGCATATAAGGAAACCAATAGGGCAATCTTAAATAATCCTGAATTAAAAATGTTATCAAGTTAATAAAGCACAGGCATACAACAATGTATATACAAAATAGGCGTGATAGTAGTAAATTCAAGGGTTGTAGCCCGCTTCAACTTCTCAACGGTTTGATAAGTTTGAAGCCCGCAATCGCCTACTTTGCATATACTTACCGTTACCAGCAAATTTGACAACTTTATATAGACGACACCTCCGCTTCCGCGCGATTGCATCGCTTGTGCAATTCATGCATCTGAGAAACAAAACAACTTGAAAGAAAATATATGACAGGAATAGTTCATTTTGAGACATTTTTATTGGCTGGCATGTTATTAAACTTAACACCCGGTAATGACACCATTTTCATTTTGACAAAAAGTATCGGGCAAGGTAAAAAAGCCGGAATTATTTCAACTTTAGGAATTGCGACAGGAAGCGTTGGGCATACTATTCTTGCTGCATTTGGACTGTCCATAATTATTACGAAATCAATACTACTCTTCAACATAATTAAATATCTTGGAGCTGCATATCTTTTTTACATAGGCTATAAAATGCTGGCAAACAGAGCTCAGCTTAATACTGACGGAATAATAGAGACTAAATCAGTCGACTACCTGAAGATTTACAGAGACGGCTTCTTTACTAACATTCTAAACCCTAAAGTTGCACTTTTTTTCATTGCATTTCTTCCTCAATTTATTGACCCGACATTTAGAAATACAGTTTTTCCATTTCTTCTGCTTGGCACAACATTTATAACAACAGGAACAATTTGGTGTTTGATTTTAGCGGTATTTGCCTCAAGTATTTTCTCGAAATTGAAAAACAATAAAAAAGTTTCGACTTACATAAACAAGATTTGCGGACTAACAATGATTGGACTTGGAATAAAAGTTGCATTGATTGACAGGAAATAAAAAACATGGAAATAACCGACAATATAAAAGATTCAGCAAAGAGAGAAAAACCAACTTGGTACAAAATGATAAAATTGTTGAATTTGATACCAACGCTTTCAATTTGGCCAATTCTTTTCTTTATGTCGATTTTTATATTTGACAATCCAAAAAATATGATAGAAGCTTGGCTATTATTTTTTGGAATTAATGGTATTCCTATTCTATTTATTGCACTTCTTTTTTTGAGCAATCGACTATTTGAAAGGTACAAATATATTTCTATTATGTTATCATTCATTCCTCTTGTTTGTATCACACTATTTGTTTTTCTGTTATTTAAAGGTTAAGAATGAAGAAAAGAATTATATCAATTGCTTCGGACTCATTTTCTTGATAACGGCTTTTATCGTTGGGACTCCTTTGGGAGAAAGAATGCAGAGACTGCAGATCCTCGTTCAAGCTTAACGAAGTGTAGCTTGGACGCAAAATAAAATCAGTTTGTAACTGATTAGTTTCCGTATGATATTAATTGCCCCATTAATCATGCCCCGTTACAATCCCGAAATACACCATCGCCGTTCCATTCGGCTGAAAGGATACGATTATTCGCAGACCGGATTGTATTTTATCACGATATGCGTACAGGATAGAAAGTGTTTGTTCGGCGAAATTTCTGCCGAAAATAAAGGCAACCACACAGGATTGCCTGTACAACCGCAAATGACATTGAACGAAGCGGGTAAAATCGCCGTCAGTTGTTGGTTGGATATTCCCGCCCATTTTCCAAACGCAACGTTACATGAATACGTGGTAATGCCCAACCACATTCATGGCATCATCGAATTAACCGGAACGTCCGTAGGGGCGAAAAACATTTCGCCCGACGAAACGGCAGGTACCGGGACCGAAAACGAAACGGCCGGGATAGGAACGAAAAATATTTCAACCGGGAATTGGGCGAAAAATATTTCGCCCCAACCGTCGAAATCCGAATCGTCGAAACTGCGCGGTACATCGCAAACCATCGGGTCGATCGTACGGGGATTCAAAATCGGGGTAACAAAATGGATGCGCCAAAATTCGAACGTACACCACGTTTGGCAACGCAATTATTACGAACACATTATCCGCGACGAATTGTCGTACATCCGCATTGCCCGTTACATCAACGAAAACCCCGCAAAATGGCAGGGCGATAAATTTTATGGCGTCTGAATTAACCGATGTTCTTCCGCAACGATGATCAACCATTCAGAAATACATTTGGTCGTCATTTCCGGTATCCCTTCCATCGCCCCGGAAAATGCCCATCCAGCCTTATCTACTTTTTATAAAAAACTCACATAATTAATAATTTTGGTAAAAATATACTGTTTCAAGGGATTTCCGGTATTAATTTTGCAATCTGAAATCACCTTATTACAACCAAGACATTTTCAATGGATCAAGTAAAATTTGTCGCTGAATATGCCGCCCACCTAATGGGTTGTGGCATACACACCTCCAGAGTGATCCGGAATACAAAGCGATTGGGCGACGCGTTGAATTTTGATGTAAATATCAGCGTATTCCAAAAGAGCATTATTCTGACTATTCAAAAAAACGAAACCCAACAGATTTTTAGTGAAGTAATTGAGATTCCGGCGTTGCCCATCAGTTTTGAACACAACTCCGAACTCAGCGGTCTGAGCTGGGAAGCGGTGGACAGAAAACTCTCTTTCGAGGAGATCAAGGCGAAATACGACACGATCGTTTCTGCCCCCAGAATGAACCAGTGGCTGGTTTTACTGCTGGTAGGTCTTGCCAACGCCTCTTTCTGCCGCCTGTTCGGTGGCGACTGGCTTTCGATGCTCATTGTCTGCATTGCCACGTTTGCAGGTTTCTACACCCGACTGTTTCTTCAGGCACGTAAGATAAACCATTACATCATCTTTATCGTTTCGGCCTTTATCGCTTCCATGCTGTCGTCGACCGCCTTGCTGTTCAACACCACTTCCGACATTGCGCTTGCCACCAGCGTGTTGTATCTCATTCCGGGCGTTCCCCTCATCAACGGTGTGATCGATATCATTGAAGGGCATACCCTTACCGGCATCAGTCGGCTTACGAATGCCTTTTTGCTGATCATCTGTATCGCCATCGGCCTTTCTTTCACGTTATTCCTCTTTACCAATCGCTTAGTATGATAATTTTCGATATACTCTCAGACGGATTATTCGGCGCCATCGCCGCTATCGGTTTCGGCGCCATCTCCAATCCCCCGAAACGGGCCTTCAAGTTTATTGCTCTACTGGGCGCTATCGGTCATGCCTGCCGCTTTTGCCTGATGACTTACCTGCATATCGACATTGCTTCGGCTTCGCTTGTCAGCGGATTGATTATCGGCTTCGGCAGCCTTTGGCTTGGCAAACCGATTTACTGTCCCACAACCGTAATTTTTATTCCGGCGCTGTTGCCCATGATTCCGGGAAAATTTGCCTACAACACCATCTTTTCTCAGATCATGTTTTTACAAAATATAAATCAGCCCGATTTAAAGGCGAAATACATGGAAATGTTTTTCTCAAATGGGATGGTTACCCTGACAGTTATCTTTTTGCTGGCCATCGGAGCCACCCTGCCAATGTTTATTTTCCACTCTCGTTCGCATTCATTGACCCGAAGGGTGTATAAATAAATATATGATTATCTGGGGCATTGTACCTAAATAAAAAATGACACATTATTCAGTTTACTTAGCTCTCTTTGCAGTAAACAAATCTGAGATTAACCACAAAGAACGCAAAGCATGCGCAAAGGACACAAAGATATCATCTTGACTTTTCTAAAACAAAATAATTTCGCTCCTATGGAGCTCTAAAAAAGATTGTTCAACGATTTTCTACCATAATGTCGCTTCTCTGAAGCTTAATAAAAGCTCCTTTAGGAGCAATTCCCGATAGCTATCGGGAGGTAGAAATTATCATTCTTTACGAATCAAAAGCTCCGTAGGAGTGGCATTATAAAAAGTCAAGATGACTTCAAAGAGTAGACTTTAGGTAAATAATCCAATAGTCTTTAAAAAATTAAAAGATTGCCTCCTCAATGGAAGCAATCCTTTTTCGTTGCGTCAGATTTTCCGACCGATATAAAATACGTAGCCGTAATAGGCCTTGTATTTGCGATACAGTTCGGCTTCGTGCCGCTGATAGGAAATCAACTCTTCGGCAGTCGCGTTACCTGCATATTTTATCAGGAAATCGTCCTGCACGGCAGCCTGCTGCACATAAAAGTGATCGGTCCAGCATTCTTCGGGCAGGATAAACGTTGCCACAGGTACGTATCCGGCCTTCTGTAGCTGAGCAGTCTTCACCGCAATGGTATCGATTTCTGGATATGCATTCTTCCAGAAGGCGTCGATCTCTTCCGGACGTTCGTCGGTAAACCACGAAGCCTCGGTAACAGCCAGACAACCGCCGCTCTTCAGGAAACGACGCCATTCGTTCACGCCCCGCTCGAAGCCGATGTTGTAAATGGCACCTTCCGACCAAATCAGATCCAGCTCTTCATCCTGAAAAGGCAGATTATCCATCGAGCCGACGACACCTTTCACTCGATGTTGCAAATTCAGCGCCGCTGCATTGGCATTGAACAGGTTGATAAAGTGAGGAAAGAGGTCGATACCGGTAATCTCTCCGGGAGCATGTTGCGCCAGCACCATTGTTTGACCTCCCGTTCCGCAACCGATGTCGGCAATACGCGAATGTTCGGTCAGGTTATCTACAAAACTCAGCGCTCTCAGGGTCACTTCGGGGCTGCCCGGTCCCTGACGATCGATACTCGCAAAATATTCGCAGATTAAATTGAAGTCGAAGTCGTGGATAGAACTATTTTCGTTACTCATGATGTTTAAATGATTTGAATGACTGCAACAACGGGAGAAATGAACGGCTTCATCTCATTCCGGCAGTCCGATTTATAGATAAAAAGATACAGTAAAGTTTCCCGGTCAGGAGAGAGCCCGGGAGAGTTCGAGAGGATAACCACGGAGTTTCAGTCCGGGGTTATTTACTTTACAATGTCCGTAGTCGATTTAAACATCCAACGATTTTAGTAATGCAAAGATAAGAATTTTATAAGCAATTATTTACAAATCAGGCTAAAAATCAAGTTCCGATACGAAAATTCATTTGTCCTTTGCCTGCGGCAGGCCTTACTTTTTGGCGCAAATATCACAAAACTCAGTATCCTAAATTATATCTTATCTAACCCCTCCGCTGCGCTCGTCCCCTTTATCCAAAGGGGACAACACTCTTTGCAAAGTTTAAACTCTACTTTGAAACAAAGCAAATTTATTTATTTCTAAATACACTTTGAGTTAACCACATGAATATGAAGTCGTCTCGACTTTTCATAATTACGCTCCTAACGGAGCTCTTGATTGTTGGATTTGAATGATTCTACCATAATATTACTCCTAACGGAGCATTTTTCAGCTTCGGAGAAGCGATATTGTGGTAGAAATCATTGATTAAGATGCACCAAAGAGCTCCGATAGGAGCGAAATTATAATCTATCAAAAAGTCGAGACGACTTCTATACAAAAAAGCCCGTCGTTGACCACCAAGAGTAAACGACGGACTTTTACGTCAAGCAAGACAATTATTCGTTATCAAAATCTTTCAAATCTTTGTAACTTTTTATCAATGAGTCAATATCTTTCATTTTTTTGAAGAAAAGAATCAGTCCAACTCCCAGCCCGATAGATCCACCAACTATAACCCCTGTGATGGCCGCGGTATTGTTCAGGTTTTTATCGAACATCACCATCAACACAAACAGCGGTACAATCAGTATGAGTCCTACCACTGTCCTCATACGAGTAAGTACCTTGAAACGGATCGCTTTTTGAAGTAGCTCGGCCGTTGAGCAGGTATCAATTTGCATCCGGTTCAGTAAATAAATTTTATACACCTGCCAGATTCCGCACAATATAAATACAGTTTCCATCAGTATTACCATCGACACTGAATATATGCCTGTAAAGAACAATGTCATTACAAAGCCGGAAAACACAATGCAGAAAATGAGAAAAGCCACTTCAAAACGCATCAATTTATCTTTTGCCGATTGATGGCGCGTGTTCAACATTTCAGTAATTAATCGTTTGTTCAGCACCTCTGTTTTTTCAAGACGCTGGTTCAGTTCACTCCATGATTTTTTTATTTCGTCAAGTTCCATAACAGTTGTTTTTAACAATTCGACATTTGCGACAATTTCTCTTTGATACGATTGATGCGTACACCAACATTATTGCGGGTAATCCCCACGATCTGAGCAATTTCATCATACGAACGCTCTTCGAGATAGAGCAACACAATAGCCTTCTCGATTTCATTCAGCTGATTTATAAGTCGGTAAAGTTCCTTGATCAGGGTCGTATCTATTGAATCGTCGTACACAATCAGATCCTCCGACAAAGCGGTAGTTTTGGGCCTCGCACCAGATTTGCGCATAAAGGTCACACACGTATTTAACGCTATACGATACATCCATGTTTGCACTTTACAGTCGCCTCTAAATGACGGATAACCTTTCCACAGGTTGATTACCACTTCCTGAAAAAGATCCTGCGGAGTATCGGCTTCGTTGGCGTACATATAGCAAAATTTGTATATCAACGCTTTGTTTTGCTCAATCAGTGACACAAAATGTTGTTGTTGATCTTCCATTCAAATAATAGTTGTTTTTATGAGTTGATCCGTTGGATTCGAGCTGGCCCGGCTACAAATTCCGGCACGGTTGCATGCATGCTAACTCTTGTGTTTGTTCTATTAGTCGCATAAACGGCTGCAATATTACAGCTTTTCAGTAAATAATTGATATAAACCATTATTTACTTTCTCTGCCATCATGTATCTAATTCAAATTCATGGCATAACGACTATGACCATTATTGTTCGGTTTACACAAAAAATGCTGCAAGAGAGGCCTCTCTTGCAGCATTCTAATCCAATCAATCAACTTATTTTCTTACATGGCTCGTTTTACAACTCCATCCTTGTATTCGAAATAGAGTGGAACGCCGGTCGGTATTTCCAGCTTGAGCACCTCTTCTTCCGACAGGCCATCGATGTGCATCACAATCGACCGCAAGCTGTTGCCATGCGCCGAAACCAACACATTTTTTCCGGCCTGCAACTGCGGCAGAATCGTTTCGGTAAAAAACGGAATGGTTCGTTCTGCCGTATCTTTCAAACACTCGCCGGCAGGAGGAGCCACATCGTAACTGCGTCGCCAGATGTGCACCTGTTCTTCTCCATACACCTCCGCTGTTTCGGCTTTGTTCTTTCCCTGAAGCTCTCCGTAATACCGTTCGTTCAGGTGCCAGTCGCGATAAACCGGAATCACATTCCTGTTCATCGCATCGTTGTAAATGGTAGTCCATTCTGCCATCTTTCCTTCGGTGTGAATCACCACCGGAGTTTTATCGCTATTGTTAGCCGCCATGGCAATCATGGCCGTTTCGATGGCGCGTATCTGCACCGAAGTAAATATCACATCGAATTCGATGCCAGCAATCTGTTCTCCGGCTTTCAAGGCTTCGTCCACACCTTCGCGGGAGAGAGGCACGTCCACCCATCCCGTAAATACATTCTTTTTGTTCCAGACCGATTGTCCGTGACGTATCAATATAAGTTTTGACATAATATACTCCTGTTTTAATGTTGAACATTTTGATTCCGAAAGTTACAACATCAAAAAGGGCTTGTCAAGAGAAAAGTGAATAACAACACAGACTACAACTCCTGCATTCATCTCCGACATTTCGGTAACATATTGCACGAAAAATTACATAAATGTATTAGCCTCAACTCTTCATTTCATTCTCATATCACTAACTACCAACCAATTAGACAACTGGCACACTTTTTATTACGATGAAAGAAAAGTAGTTACGCAACAACAATTACAATGGACAACGAATCGACAGAAATACTGACCCTGATAAAGATCAGCAACTTTGAAGATATTCCCTTCTATATTTTCATGAACGAACAAGGTGAATTCCGTTCCATGGAAACGAGCAAGTCAGCAGTCTCAGTCCAACCCGGATCGGTAGTAAAAGCCAGTATTCGCAAAAAAGGGTGTGCCGGAAGAGAGATTACCGCACTCACATTCTGATATAAGCTAAACAAACCGTCAATATTTAGGGCAAAGCTGAAAGGTTTGCCTTTTTTTTGATGCTATCTCCTAAGCATAAAAGTCCCTTAAAAATTTTAAACAGAAGATTTGCCTGCACAAACAATTTAGCATAAATTGCGGGTAAAAATTTCAACGAAGTTATAACACTCGTCGTAAAACAAACATCAACACATAATGAATATAAGACCCAATATACTAGTTATTTGTGGACGTAATAAAAGAAGAAGCCGCACAGCCGAATATCTATTCAAAAACGATAACAGATTCAATATCCGCTCTGCCGGTCTGAGTCCAAAAAGCGATCGGAAAATTTCTGAAAGTGACTTAAATTGGGCTGATCTGGTATTCGTAATGGAGAACCGTCAACGTTCAAAAATGAGAGAACTTTATGTCCACACGAATCTTCCACCAATCGAGATTCTGAATATTCCGGATGAATATGAATTTATGGATGAAGAACTGATAGAAATGCTCTCAATCCGCATGAATGAAAAATTACATCATATATATAACTTCTGAAATTGATAAATCTTCAGACTTAAAAAAACTCACATGCAATACAGCATACCTGACAAAAGAGCATTGACGCCTGCGGAAATCCAATTACTTAATTATTTGTTCGCGACATCAAAACCGGAATGGATAGCTTTGATTTCAAAGCTAAAAGTCATAGCAAGGTGTGGTTGTGGTAAATGTCCTACAATCTTATTGGGCGAAACCTATGATTCGGAAATTCAAAAAGGAAAATTACTCTTTGATTATGTTGGAGAGGGAACAAACGGAGAAAAAATAGGCGTTTCATTATTAGGAACGGACCTAATGCCTACCGAATTAGAATTCTACTCTTTAGATGGAGAATCGGATATTGTAGAAATGCCAAAAACTGACACCCTCCGACCCATAATATAAAAGCTGATCAGACTTTAGCTGAAGTATTCCTTCGTTCAAATTAACTAAACGATATCAATAAATCGAAGGACATAAGCAACAGCCCACGATGATAAATACATTGACCATTGTTAACTTTTTGTTTGTCCGGTTTCAAATCTCTTTTTATCTTTGCAGTCCGATGATGAAACTGCTGGCTTACATATTATCCTTTTATGTTGTTCTGCTTACGCTGATGCCCTGCGTGGATCTGCCTCAGGACAACCGTCTGCATAAAGAGGAAATGACTACTCAGGCCGGCACAACTCATCAGGATTGTCAGGATGTATGCTCGCCTTTCTGTACCTGCAATTGCTGCTCCGTTCCAGTGGTATGCGTTGCGGCAAAAACCGAAATAAAAGGCACAACTGCAGAACCACGCAGTTTTTCAAGCTACCTTCCTGCATCCGAATTCAACCTCTACTGTTCGATCTGGCAACCTCCCAAGCTGGGTTAATCACTTTTCTTTTTTAATTCCGGATTCTTCCGGAAACTCCTGTTTGTATCCACAACTTATTTGCGAATACAATTTTTCAACGTCTGTAAACAAACGGTAATGCGGCACATTCGCTCCTCATTACCAGTTTCTCATTACTAACACTATGATCGAACGTATTATACAATTTTCAATCAAAAACAAATTCATCGTGGGGCTGTTCGTATTGGCCCTTATCGGTTGGGGAACCTACTCCCTCACCCGACTGCCCATCGATGCGATACCTGATATAACCAACAATCAGGTTCAGATCATCTCCTTAGCTCCGTCGCTGGCGGTACAGGAGGTAGAAAGTTCCATTACGGCTCCCATCGAGGTGGCCGTTGCCAATATTCCCGACATCGTGGAGTTGCGCTCCATCTCACGACTCGGCTTGTCCGTGGTTACCGTTGTTTTCAAAGACAACACCGATATTTACTGGGCTCGTCAGCAACTCTCCGAACGGCTGAAAGAAGCCGAAGATGCAATTCCTCCGGGCGTGGCAAAGACCGAACTGGCGCCTATTTCGTCGGGGTTGGGAGAAATTTATCAGTACCGTCTTGCCGTAACTCCCGGTTTTGAACAGAAATATTCACCCATGGAGTTGCGCACTCTTCAGGATTGGGTGGTACGGCGCGAAATGCTCGGGACACCCGGTGTGGCCGACATCAACAGTTACGGCGGCTTTGTAAAACAATACGAAGTGGCCGTTAATCCCGAACGTTTACGGGGCATGAATCTCACGCTGACGGACATTTTTTCCGCACTCGAAAAGAACAACGAAAACACCGGCAGCGCCTATATTGACAAGAAACCGAGCGCCTACTTTATCCGTGGAATTGGTCTGGTGAAATCGCTGGACGATATCGGAAAGATTGTGGTAAAGACAACCACTTCGGGCATGCCGGTTCTGATTCGCGACGTGGCGACGGTGCAATACGGCAGTGCGACACGTTACGGAGCGTTGGTAATCGACAACTCGGAAGCCGTAGGTGGCGTGGTGATGATGCTGAAGGGGGCCAATGCCAACGAGGTAATCAAAAACGTGGAATTACGCATTGCCGAAATACAAAAATCATTGCCACAAGGCGTAAAAATCGAACCGTTCCTCAACCGTTCCGATCTGGTAGGACGCGCCATCGGCACCGTTTCGCGCAACCTGATGGAAGGAGCACTGGTGGTGATCTTTATTCTGGTGCTCTTCCTCGGCAACCTGCGCGGCGGGCTGATTGTGGCTTCGGTCATTCCGCTCTCCATGCTCTTTGCCATCTCGCTGATGAATCTCTTCGGAGTCTCGGGCAATCTGATGAGTCTCGGTGCTATCGACTTCGGACTGATTGTTGACGGAGCAGTGATTATCGTGGAAAGCGTCGTTCACCGCATTACCCAAAGCAAAACGCATCATCAGGGCATTACGCGCCTTTCGCAACAACAGATGGACGAGAACGTATTCGAATCGGCCAAGCGCATGATGAGTTCGGCAACTTTCGGGCAGGTCATTATCCTTATCGTTTACCTGCCCATAATGGCATTGGTGGGCATAGAAGGCAAGATGTTCCGTCCCATGGCACAAGTGGTTGCTTTTGCGCTGATCGGAGCCGCCATCCTGTCGCTCACCTACGTTCCGATGATTTCGGCGCTCTTCCTCAATAAAAATACGGAGCACAAACGAAACTTCTCCGACCGCATGATGGAGAAACTGCACGAATGGTTTACGCCTGTCATTCACTGGGCATTGAATCACAAACAGAACGTGATCGGAGGAGCTGTTGGGGCTTTCATTATTTCGATTGTCCTTTTCACCCGTTTGGGCGGCGAGTTTATTCCGCAACTCGAAGAAGGAGATTTGGCCGCCGGAGTCATCACACTTCAGGGCGGTTCGCTGTCGAACACCATCGACATGGTGGAAAAGGCCAACAAAATACTGTTGACCAACTTTCCTGAAGTGAAACACGCGGTCTGTAAAATCGGTGCAGGAGAAATTCCTACCGATCCCACGCCAATGGAAACCGGCGATTACATTATCACGCTGAAAGACAAGAGCGAATGGACTTCAGCCAAAACCCGCGAAGAGTTGGTGGAGAAGATGCAGGAGGCGTTGATTCCGCTGGCCGGAGTGAAATTTGAGTTCCAGCAACCTATCCAGATGCGCTTCAACGAACTGCTCTCCGGATCGAAACAGGACATTGCCATTAAACTCTTCGGTGATAACCTCGATGTGCTGGCACAGAAAGCCTCAGCAATAGAACGAATTATTAAAAACGTTGACGGGGTGGAAGACATCAATGTGGAAAAAGTAACCGGACTGGCACAGGTGCAGGTAAAATATGACCGCGACCGGCTAGCACAATACGGTTTGTCGATTGAAGAGGCCAACCGGATTTTACGCGTGGCATTTGCCGGCAGTCAGGCCGGAGTGGTATTCGACGAAGAGAAACGTTTTGCGTTGGTGGTTCGTCTTGAAAAGGATTACCGCCAAAGCCTCGAAGATGTCAAAAACATTTCGGTTGCCCTGCCAGGCGGAGGACAAATTCCGTTTGAACAACTGGGAGAAATATCGATCCAGTCGGGACCGGCACAGGTATCGCGCGAAAATACCAAACGAAGGATCACCATCGGATTCAACGTTCGCAACCGCGATATAGGCAGCGTTATCAACGAAGTGAACCGCAAAATCGACCAACAGATTAAGCTGCCGACAGGTTATTACGTTTCGTACGGCGGACAGTTCAAAAATCTGGAAGCCGCCAGCAACCGACTGGCCATTGCCGTTCCGATAGCGCTTTTGTTGATTTTCGTGTTGCTCTACTTCACTTTCCATTCGGTGAAACAGAGCCTGCTAATCTATTCGGCCGTTCCGATGGCAGCCATCGGCGGGGTTATTGCTCTCTGGTTGCGGGACATGAACTTTTCCATCTCTGCCGGGGTAGGATTTATCGCCCTCTTCGGAGTGGCAGTCCTGAACGGCATCGTGCTGATTGCCGAATTCAACCGACTGGAGAAAGCCGGTTACACAGACATCACCGAACGGGTGATTAAAGGATTGCAAACCCGTTTGCGCCCGGTATTGATGACTGCTGCCGTTGCCTCCATGGGCTTCCTTCCAATGGCTTTGTCTACCTCAGCCGGAGCCGAAGTACAAAAGCCTCTGGCTACCGTGGTGATCGGCGGACTTATTACCGCTACGTTGTTGACTTTAATTATTTTGCCTGTGCTTTACATTATTTTTTCTACTCGTCGTTTTTCTCTGTTCGGTCGTAGAAAGAAAACGATTACAACGGCTCTGTTGATCGGAGGCTTGCTATTCGCAACCGGAAATAGTTTTGCTCAATCTCCCCGAAAAATCACACTTGATCAGGCAATTCAACTGGCGCTCGACAGCAATCTCTCCGTGCGATCTTCTGCCTATTCCGTCGACGCTCAAAAAGCCATGAAAGGCGCTGCCTGGGATTTACCCAAAACCAGTATCGAAGGGCAATACGGGCAGATGAACTCTTACCGGAAAGATAACAGTTTCACGGTAAGCCAATCGTTCGCGTTCCCCGGGCTTTATATCAACCAAAACAAGTTGGCAAAAGCGAATATTAAAAACAGCGAATGGCAATTCAAGAGCACACGGTTGCAGATCGCCACAGAGGTAAAGCAACTCTATCAGCAATTGATTTATCTCGACACAAAACTCAAATTGCAAAGCTATCAGGACAGTCTTTACGGCAATTTCTCCAAAGCTGCCGAGCTTCGGTCCTCTACCGGAGAGACCAATCGGCTGGAAATGATTTCAGCACATACCCAAAGCATGGAAATCAGGAACCAATTGAAGCAAACACGTGCCGATATAGACATTGCCACTCAAAAATTAGCTCTATTACTGAATATCAACACGTCTTTCGCTCCGTCCGATTCGGTTTTGAAACGCTTGGAATGGTTACCCGCAGCTAACGACAATGCAATTGCTGGCAATCCATCGTTCGGCATCACGGCGCAGCAGGTAGAAGTCTCCCGTTTGGAGAAAGCTGTTGAGAAAAGCAAGTTGATGCCCGACTTTTCGATCGGCTATTTCAGTCAGACAATGCTCGGCACACAGGACGTGAACGGTACGCAACGCAATTACACTTCGGCAAATCGTTTTACAGCCATTCAGGCCGGAATCTCCATTCCTCTTTGGTTTGTGCCCGCCAATGCGAGGGTAAAAGCAGCGCGTTTCAAAGAGAAAGAGGCGCAAGCCACCCACGAAGCCTGGACAAAATCGTTGACCGGCAATTACCGTTCGTTGTTGCTGGAACTGGAAAAAGATCGCGACAATGTGGATTATTACGAGAAACAGGCTATTCCGGAAGCGGATCTGATTATCATACAATCCACGCAAAGCTACCGTGCAGGAGCCATGGATTATCTCGACTATCTGCAAAGTCTCGGCAAGGCATTGAGCATCAAACAGAATTATTTGGAGGCGTTGAATGAATACAATCAAACGGTCATTGCCCTCGAAGCCATTACCGGAAAAATTAAATAAATGACTATCTGATTATTTATCTAACAGGCCTACTCTTTGTGTGCTTTGCGTATTCTCTGCGTTCTTGGCGGTTAATCTCAGATTTTTTACCGCAAATGGTAGTGTAACGGACATCCCGTAATGCGGGAGAGAGCAAAGTTTTTCGCAAAGAACGCTGAGAAAAAGGGATATAATGTATTGTTCACTTAGATATAATAATCCACAATCATTAAAACATTAAAAATTAAATAATTATGCAACGACATAAATTTTTATTTATTACAGCCATTTACTCCATCGCACTACTTCTTTCATCGTGCAGCGGAGGCAAAAAAGAGGCAAACGCCAAAGAAGCGGAGAACCTGCCCGAAGACATTGTGGAGATGCGAGATGATCAGATAAAACTGGCCGGCATAGAAACCGGTTTAATTGAAGAACGCTCCATGAGCGGAACCCTGAAAGTAAGCGGAACCATCACCGCATCGCCCCAGGATATGGCCTCGGTGAGTATGCCGATGGGAGGCTTTGTCAGGTCCACTTCGCTTTTGCCAGGAAGTTCCGTTAGGAAAGGTCAGGTCCTCGCGGTTATAGAGAACCCGGAGTTTATCGATATTCAGCAAAGTTATCTGGAAGTAAAAAGCAAACTGGAATATACCGAAGCGGAATACAAACGGCAATCGGAACTCTACAAAAACGATGTGGCTTCGAAGAAAAATATTCAGTTGGCCACTTCAGAGTTCAAAGCATTGAAAGCCCAACAACGAGCGTTGGAACAAAAGCTTTTGCTGATCGGAATCAATCCTTCCAGATTAAGCGACGAACGCATCAGCCGTTCGGTAGCCCTCACCTCGCCTATTTCGGGATATGTAAAGACGGTGAATGTCTCCATTGGCAAATCGGTTGCCGCCACCGATGTGCTGTTCGAAATTGTGAACACCGGCCATCTGTTGCTCGAATTGACGCTGTTTGAAAAAGATGCCGACAAGGTAAAAGTTGGCGAAACTATCCATTTCTACATCAACAACGAAACCGAACAACATGATGCGATGGTTTACCAGACATCCAAATCAGTCGGCAGTGATCGTAGTCTGAAGGTGTATGCCTCCATACAAGGCGAATGCAAAAACGTGCTTCCCGGCATGTATGCAAACGCGTTGGTGAAAGCAACAGGGAGTAAGGTAACGGCCGTTCCATCGGATGCCGTGGTCAGTTTCGATGACAAAGACTATATATTTCTCTTCGACCGCAACAAAACTGAAAACGGCCGCACATTCTGCGAATACCGTATGGTGCAGGTGCATAAAGGTGTTTCAGACGGCGGATACACGTAAATAGTTCTTCCCAAACAGTTCAATCCGACCAAAGTAAAGGTGGTGACGAAAGGCGCTTACAATCTGCTGGCAGCCAAGAAAAACGCGGGTGAGATGAGTTGTTAACGCATTCGCAGCAATAAACCAGTACATTTGTAAACCTTAAACAAACAACGTTATGCGAATACTACTATTCTTGGTCGGTCTGACATTCATTTCTTTACAAGCCAATGCTTTGACTCCTGATATTATCAAAGACGGCGATGTAAAAGGAATCTACGCCACCTTGTCCGACTTCCGCCACAACACGCCTTATTTAGTTGACGGAAAGCACAATGGAGACAAGATAAAATTGAATCAGTTTTTCTTTTCACCAACAATCAGTTGTATGGAAGATGGGCAATCGAAGCTCTTTTACAAAGATTCCATTTTTGCCATTACGTTGAAAGATGGGAGAAATTTCCGTTTTATCAACCGCGAACCCTATCTGATTGCCGATACATCCTGTCTATATGTTTACTCACAAAAAAAGATTGTCAGCGAGCGAAAACAGGAAGGGCCGCATACCCGGACGATCAATAAGGTGAAAACTGAATATTTCTTTTCGACCGGCGATCAAATTTCCGTTTATCCGTTGTCTATCGTCAATCTCAGGCAAAACCTGAACGTGAGCAAAGCTGCATTCAACCGACTGGAGAAGGAATTTACAACCGATGAAGCACTGATAAAAACCGACAAAAAAACCGGCAGGTTTCGTGTCAATGAACTGCTCTTAACCGAAGGGAAATAAGCAAGAAGACATATTAATTTAATGCAATAGCCAACCTACTGACACTAAACAGAATGGTTGGCTATTCTTATTTATAATAATACAAAACCATCCCGGATGTGCTATATTTGAAACATTTATAAAACATTATGCCCATCTGCAAAAACACATCACTGGCGATTGTCTGTTTTTTGACACTTCAATTTACAGGCAATATTTTTGGAACGGTCTATTACGTTTCAAAGTCCGGTAATGATGCTTTTAGCTGTTTTGCCGCTCAAAACAAAACCAGTCCCAAACGAACTATTGCAGCCGGCATCCGTTGTTTATCTGCCGGAGACACGCTTTACATACGCGAAGGCACATACAACGAAGCTATCAACGAATACAGGACAAAGCTTCCAAGTGGTAATTCGTGGCAAACCGCGGTTACCATTGCCGGCTATCCCGGAGAGAAGATTATCATCCAGCCCAACACAGGCGAATCGGAAGTCCTGCGCATTATGGGATCTTCCGGTGGAACACAATATGTGATATTCGACAACCTTATTTTAGATGGAACCAATTTAACGTCCAACATCGTAAAGATCACCTATACGGGAAACAATCCCAACAACACAGCACATCATATCCGAATACAAAACTGTGAACTTAAACACGCCAAAACCAATGGCATATTTGTCGATTCAGAGTCGAACCACAACGAATTTATTAGCCTGAAAATTCACGATAGCGGAGTCTCTGATTTCGATCATGGCATGTATATCTCCGGCAGCAACAACCTGATTGAAAAATGTGACATTTACAGGAATGCCGGTTGGGGAATTCACATCTACACGGAACACAGACCCGAAAGCGCCAACAACAATATTGTACGGGGCAACAATATCCATGAAAATGCACGGACAGGCAACCGTGGCTTTGGAATTATCATTTCGTCAGGCACGGGGAACTCCGTCTACAACAATCTGATATGGGCCAATAATGGCGGCATTCAGATAGATTATCATGCCATCAACACAAGCATTTACAACAACACCATTTGGTCGAATAACAGCGGCAAAACTCACGAGAATGGAATCAAAACAGGATCAGGAAGCGTAAATGCACGAATTGTAAACAACATTTCCTACAATCACATAGCCGGCAACATTTCCAATACCGGAATAAACACATATCTCTCCAACAACCTCATCGACAAATCTCCACTATTTGTCAACAGCTCAAAATCAGACTTTCGACTTCAGGAAAAATCTCCGGCCATCAATGCCGGCAAAAATCTTGCACCCCTGGTAATTGACGATTACAACGGAATTAGGCGTCCGCAAGGTTCCGCGTATGATATTGGCGCATTTGAATACAAGACCCACAAATGAGGCATAACTCCTTACTGTAGATTCTCCAAGATATCAAGAAGACATTTCAAATTAAATTTCATTTTCATTTCTATTGTTTATTTTAAATAATTAACGGCATATCCCTTGTTTTTTGTTTCAATTATTTATATCTTCGTAACAGGTATATTAACTCTTATTGTATAATATGTAAACCATAGAGATGGTTTCTAAAAATTTTATCCGAACACGTCG
>JAUZOL010000339.1 GCA_030706455.1 Bacteroidota bacterium | reverse complement strand
CGAAATTGAAATGCCGGGTCACGCGCTGGCTGCACTTTCGGCTTATCCCGAACTTTCCTGCACCGGCGGCCCCTTCAAACCGCGTACCATCTGGGGTATTGAAGACGATGTATTTTGTGTGGGGAATGAAAATACCTACAAGTTCTTCTACCATGTTCTCGACGAGGTGTGTGCCTTGTTTCCTTCGAAAATTGTACACATCGGTGGCGACGAATGTCCGAAGATACGTTGGCATGAGTGTCCCAAATGTCAGGCTTTGATGAAAAAGGAGGGCTTGAAAAACGAGATGGAACTGCAGAGCTATTTTACCAGGAAGATGGGAAAGTACCTTGCAACTAAAGGTAAACGTCTCTTTGGTTGGGACGAAATTCTCGAAGGTGGGATAGCTCCAAGTGCAATGATTATGTCATGGCGTGGCGAGCAGGGAGGTATAGAGGCAGCCAATGCCGGTCATGATGTGGTGATGACCCCTTCCGGCTACGTTTATCTCGACTTTTATCAGGGAGATGTGCTTTGCGAACCCCTGAAAATTGGTGGTTTTTCACCCTTGCAAAAAGTTTACGGTTATGACCCTGTTCCGAAAGAAATTGCTGCCGATAAAGCGCATCATGTTCTGGGTTTGCAGGGTAATCTCTGGCAGGAATACATGTACGAACCCTCTCAGATAGAGTTCCAGTATTTCCCGCGTGTGCCGGCTATTGCAGAGGTGGGGTGGACGCTGAAGGAGAACAAAAATGTGGATGACTTTATCAAACGCATTGATGATCAACAAGTGCGTTGGGACTATCATAACATCAACTACTATATTCCGATGCCGGAAGGGAACATGAATAATATTCAGTTTGCCGATAAGGTAACGTTGCCCTTCACCAGCAACCGCCCGGTGAAGATGGTGTACACGCTCGACGGATCGGAGCCTACCGCATCATCGGCGGTTTATTCGCAACCGATTATGATTGAGAAGTCATCGGTGATGAAAATTCGTAGCGTATTGCCTCAGGGAAAACTGAGTCCGGTGCGAACCATTACCTTGACAAAGGTGACTCCGTATCGCGGCAGTGTAAATATGGAAGGTTTGCAAAAGGGAATGAAGATGCGTTTTGTAAAGGATGGCGATTTCAAAACAGTTGCAGAGCTGGCATCAGTGACTAACTGGAAAGATACTGTGGTAACCACTCTGAACGACTTCTTCAAGCTAAAGAAGAAAGAACAAGCCGGTGGTGCTGCTGTTTTTGAGGGTTACATCTATGTTGAGAAAGACGGATCTTATATCCTGCATTGCCTCGGCGATCAGTTCTTCCTTGGAGACAAGCTGTTGATCGCAAATCCGGGTATGAAGAAAAATGCGAAGACAGATGTTACCGTTCCACTCACAGCAGGTTATTATCCTATCAAAGTGGTGCTTCTCAACCGAACATTGGGCGGGGTAGTTTCAGCATGGGTGGATGCCCGTCCGACCCTTCGCACGGTGGATAATACCAACCGCGAAAATCCGACTCCGGTTTACTATTAATCGATTGCGCTTTATACAACAAAGCCGCAGTTAGTTTTTCTAACTGCGGCTTGGTTATTTTAAAACGATTGTTCTTTTGGTCGTTATTTTACTTCTGAATTTTCCTTTATTTCCTAATGG
>JAUZOL010000338.1 GCA_030706455.1 Bacteroidota bacterium | reverse complement strand
TATCGTTGTCAGGCGGTAAGTTCAAACAGAATGCCGGATGGGGTACAACAGCATCCGAATATGCAGGATGGAAGTAATATGGATTGTTAATTGACTTAATTATCAAATGACTATGAATAAAATATTAAATATAGCTTTTGCATTGGCGTTTGCAGTCCTGTTTGTTGCCTGCAACCCGATAGAGAAAGATTTTGGCACAGGTGAAGTTGTTACTTCTACCGATCAGCTTAATGTGACTATTACGCCAGTAATGTTCAAGACGTATAAGACTAATAAATACAAAGTGCAATGTAAGAGTCCGGTTGTGTGCAAATGGAGTACAACAGCTTCTTATATCAGCAACGATACGACAGTATTGCTTTTGGGTAAAGGTGCTCAAAACATTAAACTGACGGCAATGGCTGCTGATGGCTCTTTGCTCACAAAAACGTATAGCGTAACTGTGGATTCACTGTATTATCCGGTTCCTCCTCAGTGGGGCTATTTGTGTGGCTCCAGCTCTAAAACATGGGTATGGGCTACTGATGTTACTGGAACTGCATTCCCGGGAGCAGCAGCTGGTAAATGTTATGGTAACGGTGGCTATTTGGCTAATAACGCACCGGGTTGGTGGACTTGCGGCCTTTCGGATCTGACAGGCTGGGGTGTTGCCAATGATAAAATGACTTTTAGTTTGGATGGCGCATCTATGACCTTAGTTACAGGTAATAGTCAAACCGCAGGTAAAGGTCTGGCTGCCGGTACTTACGGAGGAACATATAGCTTTGATATGTCTAAAACAAAAGCAAGTTCAAGTCCTCCTTCAGCTTCAAATAGCAATACTTATGCAATCGGACAGTTGACTTTAAGTGGTGTAACCGTAAGCTTGGGCTTCCAGCCTAATGTGTCGGGATATCCATCTATTTATACCTATGATATTTTGTATCTTGACAATAATATCATGGTGCTGGAAGCGCCCGAACCTTCTACTACAGGAGCCTGGGGTACAGCCTGGTTCTGGGTATTCAAACGTCAGGGATATTCTTTCTGATGAATTACTTAGACAGTAAATAAGTCAAACTGATTATCTTGTATATTTGAATTTGTCAAATACAATATAGAAAAACAGGTGTTCTTTATGTGATTATTAAAAGAAGACGGGACGTCTGTGCCCGCCTTCTTTTTGTCTTATTAGGGGTTACAATGAATTATTGGTTACAAAAATATAGTGATGTTGGTGTTGTTGCCGAAGTAACGGGCTTGGCGCCTCAGGGGAAAGTGCTTGAATTTCAGGCGATGCTGCATGTTTCTCCAAACGGAAGAAGCTTTCCTCAGCAACTGCAGAATTTATGCAAGGGACTTTCCGATCTGACCAAAGAAACTTTTTTCGATGGAGCTAAGCCTGTCTTTGCGCGCTGCTTTCTGAGTGATGCGTCAAATCAACATGATCTGGCAAAGCAGTCTATGGATTATCTGCTGAATTGTCCGGTGAGTTACGTGCAACAACCACCATTGGATGGTAGTAAAATTTCAATTTGGTTGCAGTTGGAAACCAATGTGTTGTGCCCTGATGAACTGACAGATGGATATGAACGTAATGGTTACGTGCATTATTATTCGGTCTTCAATTCAAGTTTTTTGGGTAAGACGGAATCGTCGTATACTCAAACGC
>JAUZOL010000337.1 GCA_030706455.1 Bacteroidota bacterium | reverse complement strand
CGTTTTATTGACCTTGTCCGTTTTTTTATTGCGATCTGTCAGTGTCTCCACATTCAAAGACTTCACATCTAACCGTGCCGCACGGGTTACCTTTTCTTCAAGCGAGCTCTTTTCCTTTGACAATTGTTCCACATGTTGCGAAGCCTGATTGAATTTTTGCTTTACCTCCTGATTTTCGGCTGTCAACACCTGATTTTGATGATTCAAAGAATCTACCATTATCACGTACTGACGCAACACTTTACGTACAGTTGCAAGCTCCTGTTTCAATTGATTAATTTTCTGTACATCTGTCACTCTGACCGTTTTCAGCTCTTCCATCAATGACTGAATACGTTGTTTCTGCTTCACAATCTGGTGTGCAAGAGAATCATTTGTCGTCTTAAACTGCAAACCGTCGGTCGATTTGGCAAAATCTTCATATTCCTGTTGCAATTGACTTTTCTCATACGTCATCTGCGCAACCATTCCCTTCATTTCCGAATCTTTATCCGAAGATTTCTTCACAAAGAAAACAAGTGCTATTGCCAATCCAAGAACCAATGCTCCTACACTACTATAAATTATAATATTTTTTCTTCCAGACATAATAAATAAAACTTTGAAAAACAGATATTTTACTATCACAGATCAATTCTTTTTCCAACCTGCAAATCAGAGTACAAAAGTAGAAATATTGTGCGATACTTCAAACAAAAAGCACCGTGCTACCACGCTTAATACCGGCAATAAAAAAGTGGCTGATATATCAGAAATATCAGCCGCATATATGGAAAATTATTATCAACACTATTCCCGAATAACCTTAATAAGGTTTCCCGGACCAAGTTTGATAATAGAAGAAGGAGCTGGCTCTGACAGATCATCCTGACGGTACTCCACGACATAATCGACAGCATCGATAATCTGTTGCGAGATCTGAACAAAGTTGCGCGGAGTCGGTTCCCCGCTAATATTAGCGGATGTAGATACAATCGGACGACGAAACATTTCACACACCTTCTTTGAAAATTCCTCATTAGACACACGTATGCCTATGCTTCCATCTTCTCCCAGTAAATTCGCAGCCAGATTTTTCCCTTGCGGATAAATTATTGTCAATGGCTTGGTGCTCATTTCTACCAGATCATAAGCAAGATCGGGGATTTCCGATACGTAGGCCTGCAACTTTGCTGTGCTATCCATCAGAACAAGCATAGCTTTATTATCAGCTCGCTGCTTAATATCGTAAATACGTCTTACGGCTTCTTCATTTGTTGCGTCGCAACCCAATCCCCACACAGTATCCGTAGGGTACAAAATAACGCCTCCTTTGCGCAGTACATCTACCACATGCTTAATTTCCTGTATCATTTGTCTATATTTATATTATTTCCATTTCACCTTACAGAACAATCCCGGAACAGTAACGTAAAGTACATAAAAAGGGTACAACATTGCTAATGGCATTATCTTGTTTACAACTTGTTTTCCGTTAAAGAACGACGCAAAATTAAGCACAAACAATGCATCTACGAGCGTTTTACCGACCCAGCACATCAATGCCTGTTGCCACAGACCCAAAAGCAGTAGAAAAACAGGCATAACAGTTACTGCAAACGTAAGTAACCCAAGTAGAATTACACCAACGTCCGTATAAGATTTGCTTTTTGACACCCATCGCCTTCTCT
>JAUZOL010000336.1 GCA_030706455.1 Bacteroidota bacterium | reverse complement strand
TCTCATCTTTATGGCGTTTTCCCAAGCAACGAAATTTCGCCATACCGTACTCCCGAACTTTTCGATGCGGCACGTACTTCGTTGATCCATAGGGGTGATATTTCCACCGGTTGGGCGATGGCCTGGCGCATCTGTATGTGGGCTCGCTTCCTCGACGGCGACCATGCGTACAAATTGCTGACCAATCAGCTGGACCTGGTGTCGAACGAAAAGAAAAAAGGAGGAACCTATCCCAATCTCTTTGATGCTCACCCGCCATTTCAGATAGATGGGAATTTCGGCTGCACTGCCGGAATTGCCGAGATGCTGGTGCAGAGTCACGACGGATTTATCTACTTGTTGCCCGCTTTGCCATCGGTATGGAAGGATGGTTCTGTAAAGGGTCTGAAAGTCAGAGGTGGTTTTGAAATTGATATGAGTTGGAAAGCAGGGGGAGTGGAGACTCTTACTATTCATTCTTCATTAGGTGGAAATTGCCGGTTGCGGCTGAAAGCACCATTGAAAGGAGCAGGTTTGAATCTTGCAAAAGGGTCAAATTCAAATCCTTTGTTTACTGTGCCTGAGATACCCAAACCTATTATCTCTCCAGACGCAAAAACAAATCCGGTCACCCTGGCTCCGACTTACCTGTATGATTTAAAAACAGAAGCAGGTAAAGCCTATGCCCTGAAAACAAAATAAAGGAAAGATAGTTATTTGTTATAGTTTTAGGTAGATTGATGAATCCCCGGCCGCACAAAATGTGGTCGGGGTATTTTTTTTATAGATGTAAATTGTTGTAATTTAACTATATGGTATTTGTTTTGAAGTGTGAAAAAGAGGAAAACATTAATATTTTGATTTTTGTATTTGCATTTTGATATTGTGCGTGTATTTGTGTTTTGTATCTGTTATTTTTGCTAAACGAAAATAAACGAAAATGATATTGGGTTTTAATGCTATCTGCCGAAAATAAATGAAACGTACAAAGCAAAATTTGATAAAGCATTTGCACATAAAAAGCGTTGTTTTGAATGCAATGTGTAACCAGATTACGCTTTTGTGATTTAATAAATTTATTTTCTGTTCATCTTTTATGACAAATATCATACGCAGATGTTATAAAGATGTTCGCAAGAGAAGTCATCGATCAAGTGAATGTAGCTGAAATGAAATATAACCAAAATCAAAATATTACTGCCTATGAGTACATGAGAAATTACGTTATCAACTAATCAGGGTAAAACAATCAACTCAAACCGGGGCGCCGGTTACCTGAGCATGATTTTCGGAGACGGATTTTCTTTTGAGCGTTTTCTCCGTTACGCAAATTCCAGTGACTTTATAAAAAAAATGAACACATGAAATTACACAAAACAACACGATCAGCAGCTACGTCTGTTGTCAGATTGAGTCTCATATTCTGTATGACGACTCTTTTCTCAATAAGCTTATGGGCGCAAACGCGAACAGTAAGCGGAACTGTAAAAGATCAAAACGGAGAACCGTTGATAGGTGTTTCCGTTCAACTTAAAGGTGATGCAAAAGTAGGTACCATTACCGATGTGCAAGGTAAATTCTCTCTCTCGGCTCCTGCTAATTCCTCTCTTGTTTTTTCCTATATGGGATATGTTTCCCAAACAATTTCAGCCGGACAGGCGCACATGAACGTGACTTTATCGGAAGATACCAAGAAACTTGATGAAGTCGTGGTGATTGGTTATGGTACGGTAAAGAAACGTGATCTTACAGG
>JAUZOL010000335.1 GCA_030706455.1 Bacteroidota bacterium | reverse complement strand
CGTCTGAATATGCCAGAAATATATCAACGGTTTCGCCTTTAACCCGAAAATTACCCCGATTGAAATCAATTTCGTTTCGGGAATACAAACTATCCACCAAAGAACGGAGAAACGCATTTCTGGCTATCGTTTGCCCTTTGTGAATGGGAATGGTATTGCTGTAAAAATCTTCCGGATTCCCGATACCGTAAAGACAGGATACGGACGAAACCACCAGCACATCCCTTCTCCCGGACAACAATGCTGAAGTAGCCGAAAGCCTTAGCTTCTCTATTTCATCATTTATTGAAAGGTCTTTTTCAATATAGGTGTCGCTGGTCGGAAGATAGGCCTCTGGTTGGTAGTAATCGTAGTAAGATACGAAGTACTCCACTGCATTATTAGGAAAGAAACTCTTGAACTCTCCGTAAAGTTGTGCAGCTAAAGTCTTATTGTGACTCAAAACCAGTGTCGGACGATTCACCTCCTGCACCATATTGGCTATGGTAAAGGTTTTTCCGGAACCGGTCACGCCCAGCAATGTCTGAAACTTTGTTCCATTGTTGAGCCCCTCGGCCAACTGACGTATTGCTTCAGGTTGGTCGCCGGTAGGTTTATATTCCGATATAATTTTGAAATCCACAGCTGTAACCAATTAGAAATTAAACAATGAATCCCATTGATTGTAAAGTTCTTCCATTCCTGACAATACAATATTTGCACCGGCGTCAATCAGCACATCGTCTTCCAGAATACCGGTATTGATGGCAATGGTAAAGATACCAGCTCCCTTGGCAGATTCCACTCCGAGGGGAGCATTCTCCACAACTACAGCTTCCCAGGGGTTTACACCCGCTTTTTGCAATCCCATCAGGTAAGGTTCAGGATTGGGTTTTCCATACTTTACGTCGAAAGCCGTAACCATCTTTTCCTGACGAAAAATCCCCGGATAGTAAACTTCCAGATTATCGAGCAGACTCGCCTGTCCTGATCCGGTTACTAAAACAATATCCAACCCTTTTGCTTTGATCTTGTTCAGCAAATTGTCGGCATAAGGCATTGGTATGGTTTCGCTAAGATCTCTGAATTCTTCGCTTTTGTGCTGATAAATGGCGTCCATCTCTTCTTTGGTAGCATTACGTCCCAGTTCACGTTGAAAAATGCCGTTAATGGTCCCCGATCCGGTTCTTCCTTCGTGCATGTAAGCCTCGTAATGCGAAAAAGGCATTCCAATATTACGGATAGCTCTGACCCAGGCTTCGGCATGTGCCGGCATCGAATCGAAAAGAACGCCGTCCATGTCGAAAAAGACAGCTTTTAGTGAAAACTCGGGATATGAATGTTGTTGTGTAAAATCGTTAACGGGTTGAAGTGTCATGCCTTAAAACTATTTATTTGATTCTTAAATTTATACTTCCAGCGCGGTTTTCAGGTATGAATAAAGTTTTGGGTTCAATTAGACGAGGGCATTTCCCCATTTACATCTATCAATCTTTTTATATTGAAATAGAATCCTCTAATGTTCATTCTGTTTTTTGCTACAGTGATAAAATCACAATCACTATAAACAAAACGCTGATCTACAGGAAACAATCCCAGCAGATAAATCAGCTCATATTCATCCGAAACCGAAATTACATGCCATGGCGTCATTTGCGTTCTCCCATCTCCTGTAGAAAATATGGCTGCGGCTATTTGTTTCGCTTTCAGCGTGTAAAGATGAGCTAAATCGTTTCTGCCGGTCATATGATACGCATAAGCCAGTTGATT
>JAUZOL010000334.1 GCA_030706455.1 Bacteroidota bacterium | reverse complement strand
TTCGCATTCGTGATGCGGAAATACCAAGTCCATTCCGCCACCATGAATATCAAATTTTTCGCCCAAATATTTTGTACCCATTACCGAACATTCGAGATGCCATCCCGGAAAGCCATCACTCCATGGTGAAGGCCAACGCATTATGTGTTCAGGCATAGCTTTTTTCCAAAGAGCAAAATCAACACTTTTACGTTTTTCGTGCTGACCATCCAAATCGCGTGTTGTTTCCAGCAGTTCATCAATATTGCGACCGGACAATTTTCCGTAATGATGCGATTTGTTATACTTCTCAACATTAAAATAAACCGATCCGTGGCTTTCGTACGCAAAACCCGCATCCAGAATATGCTTCACAAACTCAATCTGCTCTATAATGTGACCCGATGCATGAGGTTCAATGCTGGGTGGAAGAACATTAAGCGCTTCCATTGCTTTATGATAACGGTTGGTATAATACTGAACAATTTCCATGGGCTCCAGCTGTTCAAGACGTGCCTTCTTAGCAATCTTATCTTCTCCAGCATCGGCATCGTTTTCGAGGTGCCCCACATCAGTTATATTTCTCACATAACGAACCTTATAACCAAGATGTGTCAGATAGCGAAAAACCAGATCAAACGTAATCGCCGGACGCGCATGTCCTAAATGAGCATCGCCATACACTGTAGGACCACACACATACATCCCTACATGAGGTGCATGAAGCGGTTGAAAAAGCTCTTTTTTTCTACTTAATGTATTATAAATAAACAATTTATTATCCATATCTTTAATGCTTACATCGTATTAAATTGAAATAACAAAGATAACTCATTTTTTTAACCCCCGCAATCAAATATCATACAAGCCTGACTATTAATACCTTTTATAAAATAAGAACAATACAAACAAAGCCCGGATCTGTTCTTACATTCAACAGCGCACTTCGTTGCCTGCCATGTGTAAAACTGACAAAAATGCACCAAATTGTTGTATTAAAATGATAGAGAAGCGGCAAAAAAAGTGTACATTTGCACCCGTATTTCTACTATATTGTATGACCAAAAGTAAATTAACCGGGATGGGCGTTGCCCTGATTACCCCATTCAAAGCAGACGATTCGATTGATTTTGATGCTCTTGCAAAACTTGTGGAGCATCTTATAAAAAACGGCACCGATTATCTGGTTGTTTGTGGAACGACAGCTGAAACAGCTACCATGACCAAACAGGAAAGAGATGAAGTTACCCGCTTTGTCATCAGAGTCAATGCCGGAAGATTACCTATTATACTGGGTGTCGGTGGAAATAATACTCAAGCTGTAATAGATCAGCTTCAAAACGATGACCTGAGTGGAGTCGATGCTATCCTTTCGGTTACACCCTATTACAACAAGCCATCACAGGAAGGTCTATACCAGCATTTCAAAGCAATTGCAACTGCATCCAGACTACCGATTATCCTATACAACGTTCCTGGAAGAACGGGTGTCAACATGACGGCAGATACAACATTGCGTTTGGCTAATGATTTCAAAAATATCGTTGCAATCAAAGAAGCTTCAGGCATCTTTACGCAAATTGATGATATTATTAAAAACAAGCCCGAAAATTTCGTGGTAATTTCAGGAGATGACGGAATCACCTTTCCTCTTATAACATTAGGAGCTGTCGGTGTAATTTCTGTCATCGGCAACGCTTTCCCATACGAGTTCAGCCGCATGGTGCGACTCGCACTCAACGGCCAATACGATGCAGCCCGTGAAATTCATTATCGTTTCAACGAACTGTTCAAACTC
>JAUZOL010000333.1 GCA_030706455.1 Bacteroidota bacterium | reverse complement strand
GTGACGATTTATCCGAATCCGGTTGATGATCGCTTGTACATCAAAGGTGTTGATGAAGGTGAAATAGCTGTTTATGATATGGGAGGTTGCAAGGTGATTGCAGCGATACTTGCAAATGCTCAAGCCGTGGATGTTTCAGGCTTGGCAAAAGGAGTCTACACGGTTCGTATTACAACTCCAAATGGGAAAGTAGAGAAAAAACTGGTAAAGAAATGAGTCTTTACGCAAGCTGATAATGATTTAAATAAAAAATAGAAAATAAGCTTCTTCTATTTTCGTATTGACAGGGTTATTGTTGAGTTTTTATCCAAGAGAAACTTTGCGATAACCCTGTTTTATATGCTTTGTGCTGCAAGATTGTTATTTACCCTGTTTTTGACAGTTTTGTTCACATGCTAACGAAAATAAATAGTTAATTTTGCGTCAGGAATAACCAAACAATAAAAATCTGATTAACCTTTTTGAAAATTCAATGAGTTCAAAACATTCTCAATTAACCGTTTTTTCTGATACCAAACGTCATTATGAGATTCTGGATAGCCTGCGTGGAGTAGCGGCTGTGATGGTGGTAATCTTTCATATCTTCGAAACGTTTTCAGGTGGCAATCACCTCAGGCAAATTGTAAACCACGGCTATCTGGCAGTGGATTTTTTCTTTGTGCTTTCGGGCTTTGTGATTGGCTATGCTTATGACGATCGCTGGGGTAAAATGACGCTGAAAGGATTTTTCAAACGTCGTATTATCCGTCTTCATCCGATGATTATTATGGGGATGATTGTTGGTGCAATCGGATTTTATTTTAGTGCATCACCCATCTTGTTCCCGGGTATCGCTAGTCTTCCTCTTTGGAAGTTGATAGGCATCATGCTGATTGGTTTTACACTCTTCCCGGTTCCCCTATCAATGGATATCAGAGGTTGGGGTGAAATGCACCCGCTTGACGGTCCGGCATGGTCGCTCTTCTTTGAGTATGTGGGCAACATCCTTTATGCACTGTTTGTCCGTAAATTTTCCAATAAAGTATTGGCAATATTGGTTTTTCTTGCCGGTTGTGCCACTATTCACCTTGCCGTAACCAGTCCTCACGGAGATATGATTGGCGGTTGGTCGCTTGACCCCACGCAATTGCGCATTGGTTTTACCCGTTTGATGTATCCGTTTTTTGCAGGACTTTTGCTTTCAAGAATCTGTAAGCCGGGCAAGTTTAAACATGCCTTTCTTTGGTGTAGCCTGATGGTGGTTGCAATTCTTTCTTTCCCGAGGGTGGGGGGAAGCGAAAATTTGTGGATTAATGGTCTGTACGATTCCTTGACGATTATTTTGCTGTTTCCATTGATCGTTTATCTTGGTGCAAGTGGTAAGGTAACAGGCAAATACTCTTCGAAAATAAGTCGTTTTCTGGGCGATATCTCTTATCCTCTCTACATTACGCACTATCCAATCATTTATATTTTCACGGCGTGGGTAGTCG
This sequence comes from Bacteroidota bacterium, assembly GCA_030706455.1. Lineage (GTDB taxonomy): Bacteria > Bacteroidota > Bacteroidia > Bacteroidales > Paludibacteraceae > Microbacter. Next base: position 358 of record JAUZOL010000333.1, on the reverse strand, counting down.
ATAATAAAGTGCCTTTGAATCAGGCTTGGTCGGCAGGAATACTTGTGCTCGTCTCTTCTGTGACTCTGGCCTATGCTTGTCTTAAACTATATGATATGCCGGTGCGAACATGGCTGGCAAAGAGATATATGGGCAAGGGAGTCCGGCGTAAATGATTTTTAACTGATTGCATACTTGTTTGCCGTGTTTTCAAAGGGAATGGAAATGATTAGAATGCTTATCATTTACATTCCTTTTTGTAATTTTGGAGCGTGAAAATTAAGCGACAAAGAAGCTATAGTTAGTTTTATTTGTTGTAGAAGAGAAAATTTAGTGTAGTTAATTTATTAGTTTTTTAGGATGAGAAAGTACAAGTTGT
>JAUZOL010000332.1 GCA_030706455.1 Bacteroidota bacterium | reverse complement strand
GAGGTTTGTTCAAGTGTTGTTTTATCCAATTGATATTCTTTTGAAAACTGATAGTCAGCTTTCATGTCTTTATACAACGTCGTCCATTCATAACCGTTTTCATTAGGTTTCAGACTTGATGGTGTGGAGCTCTCGTCCGGTGAGTTTAGCGGTTGGTTCGACAGGAGAGCCTGCACATCTTTAAAGCTGATAGCAACACCAAATCGTTTTTGGAAAAAGCTATAGTCGGTCACAAAATAGTTGTGGTTGTTTTTGTCAATGATGGTCACAGAATCGCGACTCAATACGGCTCTGTACATCTCGATGCCAAGAATGGGCATGATGGAAAGCTGTATCACGCTGTCCTTTATTATCTTAACAGAAGATGATATGGAGTAGCTTTTTTCGTGGAATGATAGTGTAAACTTACATTTCGCAGCATTCATCGTCGAGAATTGCGGTAGATGCAATTTGGATTGAAAAGCTGATTTTGAAGTGGTGTTTGCGGTTGTTGGCGAGGATGCCGTAATTTTTTTTGCGGCACTGCAGCTGACAATCATTAGCAGTGGCAGTAAAACTGCCATAGTATATCTTAAAATAGATGTCTTGATTCTCATACGATAATAATTTATTTATAAGGTCGTATGTAACTTCATGTTGCTGAAATTATCGTAATTCTCTTAAATGTTGAGAAGCAACATGATCGTTTCATTAAGCAGTTTTAGAAAGTTGAAAACTACCTCTTAGTAGTTTCTGGCAGTAGCAAAGTCCAAAATGGAGATCAGAGCTTCTTTTTCTTCGTTATCGGGAAATGCAGACAAAGCTTCTAAGGCTTTGTTTTTATAATAAGCCATTTTTTCTTCAGCATATTTTATGCCCCCTTTGCTTCTTGCAAATTCTTGTATTTCAGCTACGTAAGATTCGTTGGTTGAAATGGACTGTATCTTGTGCAAAATGTCCTGGCGTTCGCTTTCCGAAGAGGTTTTAAGGGCATAGATCAGGGGAAGGGTTATTTTTCCTTCTCGTAAGTCGTTGCCTGTCGGTTTGCCGATAACATTGCTATCTGAATAATCAAAAATATCGTCCTTAATCTGGAAGCCAATGCCAAGATTTTCGCCGAACTCGCGCATTCTTTTGATTTGTTCGTTATCAGCTCCGGCAGAGATGGCCCCAACTTCAGTACATGCAGAAAATAAAGTGGCGGTTTTACTTTCAATAACTTTGAAATAATGAGTCTCGCTAACCGTTTCACCATCAGCTTTGTTAAGTTGCAGAAGTTCACCTTCGGCTAAAAGCTTCCCGACATTTGCAAGGATCATCCAGATTCGGGAGTTGTTGATACCGGTGATAACCAGAAAGCTCGCCGCCAGTAAATAATCTCCCGATAAAATTGCTGTTTTATTTCCCCACTGGGCATATACAGACGGATTTCCACGACGTTCTTTGGCTTCGTCAACGACATCGTCGTGCAATAAGCTGGCTGTGTGCATAAGCTCCAGTGCTACAGCAGCCTGTATTGCCGTGTCGCTTATTTTGCCGCATAACTTGCTGCATAACAGAGTCAGTGTCGGACGAACTTGCTTGCCAACATTGGTCAGTAGGTATGTATATATTTCGGTTAGTTGTTGATTGTCTGACTGAAAAGCAGCTCTAAATTGCTCTTCAAAACGTTGAAAATCGTTTATAACCGGTTGCTTTATTGCAGCTATATCTTTCATTCACGAGCATTTTCTTAAAGGCACAAAGTTATAAAAAATATCGCTATAAACATTTGGAAAAAAACAAAATGACATTTGTGCCCGGATTGCCAATTCTATTCTAAAAATGTGTATCTTTGTCTCAATTTGTGCGTATTGTGCAG
>JAUZOL010000331.1 GCA_030706455.1 Bacteroidota bacterium | reverse complement strand
CAACAGAAAAAAGCCAAGTAATACACTTATTATTAATACTTTATTTCGAAGCATGCGACGGTTTTGACGGCAAAAATTATCTTGCAAAGATACTATTTTTTAGTGGTGGGATAAAGTGCTATCATGCAGCAACTCACAGAAGCTCCTATATTTGGATAATTTACCATTTATGAGCACTTTGAAACGAAATATACACCGGTTATATTTCCGACAATCCGGCCTGAATAAACCGAAGCTGCGACTCAAGCATGGCTACTTTCTTCATGGCGTAACCAGCTTCCATAGCCGCCTTTACGGGACGCGAATAAATATATTCAATCTCCATCGGACGCTTATAGTCAAAGTCGAGCTTCATGCTCGGCGCATAAGGGGTCATGCTGTCGGTGAGCTCCATCATCTTATCGGCAAAACTCTCTTTAACTTCTACCCCACATGCCCGGGCTCCGTTTATCACCTCAAGCATCAGGTCGTACGAAAGTTGACGAGTAGATGTCTCACTCATCAAACGATCGGTAGTGGTGTTCAGCACTACAGTCATTCCGTTGTAAGGGATGTTCCAGACCAGTTTCTGCCAGCGGGCCTGCATCAGGTCTGAGGCCACTTCTGCCGGAACTCCGGCTTCGGTGAAATCAGTCTTAATCTGCTCCACAACAGGATCAATATCACCCTGAAATACACCCAGATTCAACTTCCCGTAATCAAGATGGGCAATATGCCCGTCGCCAATTTTGTTCGAACAGATAAATGCCAGTCCGCCAACAATAGGTTGCTGCGGGAAAACGGAGGCAACATCCTGTTCTACACCCAACCCGTTTTGGATCAATACAATCACGGTTCCGGAATGAAGAATAGGGGGCAAAAGCGATTTCAGAAGATGGTTATTAGTAGTTTTAAGACACACCAGCACCACATCGGCCTTTGGCATATCGGCTGTTGATCGATAGGCATTAATCCCGGTAAGGTGAAAATCCCCATGTACCGAATCCACCTTTAACCCATTTTTCAACACATAGTCATAATCGCTGTGAAACAAAAAATGGACATCCTTACCTGAATGTGCCAGTTTTCCACCATAAAAACCACCCAATGCACCACTACCAATTACTGCATATTTCAATGACATTCGACTCTGTTTTTTTTGAAAGGATTGAGAAATAAATAGTTGCTACTGCAGAGATGCCATCAAAGCATAAAAATAGTTCGGTTCTTTGAGCTTATGCAATGAATACCAGGCATCTAAAGTCTCCGGCTTAAACACCTCGAGACGTTTGAGAATATGCTGAGCAAACTCAAGCGGAGCGGTTCCGGGAGCTGTAATCACATTATCGTCAGTCACAGCCGGTTCGTTGAGATATAGTTCTGCTCCTTTGTAATCAGGACATACCTGTTGAAGAAAATTCAGGTCGTTGCTGGTATGCTTGCGCGCATCAAGAATTCCGGCCTTTGCCAATGCAAAAGTCGCCCCACAAATAGCGCCGACAATCATTCCTTTAGGCAAAAATTCGGTTACCACAGAGAGTATCGGCTGGTGAATATCTTCCAGCCATGTTTCGCCGCCGGGAAGAATCAGCAGATCATTGCCGGTAAATGCGGTTTCTGCCACTGTCTGATCGGGCAAAATGGAGATGCCCCCCATTGTTTTTACCGCGTTCTTTGTGTTGGCAATTGTGATAACACGCACAGGATTTCCTGGTTGTTTGAAGAACCTTCCGGTATTGAGTTCGGCAGTAATATACCCGGTTTCCCAATCGGAAAGGGTATCAAATATGTAAAGATAAGCGTTCATCGTATCTACGTAAAGTTTAACATAGGACAAAGGTAGCTGTTTTTCACGATTCATCTCATGGAGAAAGGCTTTGCAATTTTTTT
>JAUZOL010000330.1 GCA_030706455.1 Bacteroidota bacterium | reverse complement strand
TTTGTTACTTTGCAGAATAAATCAGAATACAAAGTTTACTCAGATCCCTTAAAGAGCAAACAATATGATAAAGTACAAACGTATAGCGGTAAAAGTAGGCAGTAACGTGTTGACTCGTCCCGATGGGCGGTTGGATGTTACCCGGGTCTCTGCCATTGTCGATCAGATTTCTGTATTGCATAAAGCCGGTGCAGAGATAATCTTAATCTCTTCCGGTGCTGTAGCCTCGGGACGAAGTGAGGTTAAGCCGCACAAGAAACTGGATGCCGTTTCGGCACGGCAGCTGTTTTCTGCTGTAGGCCAGGCCAAACTGATTAACCGCTATTACGAACTTTTCCGCGAACAGGGCATTGCTTGCGGGCAAATCCTTACCACAAAGGAAAACTTCGGAAGCCGGTCGCTTTATCTGAACCAGAAAAACTGCATCAGCGTGATGCTCGAAAACAAGGTGATTCCCATTGTAAACGAAAACGATACAACCTCTATCACCGAACTGATGTTTACCGATAATGACGAATTGTCGGGATTGATGGCAACCATGATGGACGTGGATGCATTAATTATACTCAGTAATGTGGACGGAATTTACAACGGCAATCCATCAGATCCGGCCTCTCATGTTATCGGACAAATACTTCCCGGGCAGCAGGATATGGACGATTATATCTCCGACCAAAAATCGACGCTCGGGCGGGGCGGAATGCATACCAAATGCGCCATTGCTCAAAAGGTAGCCGCCGAAGGTATTGCGGTAATGATTGCCAACGGAAAGAAAGAGAACATTCTGCTCGACTTGCTTAAGAAGTCCGAAACAACAGTATGTACGTTGTTTGTCCCAAGTGAAAAAGAGATTTCGAGTGTGAAGAAGTGGATTGCACACAGCGAAGACTTCGCCAAAGGTGTTGTTTACGTCAATGCCGGAGCAGAAGAGGCATTGCTTGATGAATCGAAAGCCAGCAGCCTTTTGCCTGTAGGAATTTCCCGCATTGAAGGTGAATTTGAAGAAGGCGATATTGTAAAGATCATTGGCGAAAGTGGTCGCACAATTGGGGTAGGGAAGGTTCAATACGACTCTGCTTCAGCGCGAAAGTTCGTTGGTAAAAAGGGGCATAAACCTTTTATCCATTACGATTACATGAGTTTAGACTAACAAGATAAAGGCTCCCGACGGGGAGCCTTTTTTTGTATTATTGAGCAATTGCTTTTTCCATATCATCGGCGTTATTCGGCAATGCCACTATTTTGTTTGTTTTAGCATCGACCAGTACCATGGTAGGCGTTGACAAGACGAAATAGGCACTGGCTTCGGGACTTCTTACTCCCTGTTCGGCTCTTTTGTGCTTAAATGCCGGATACTTCAAAACCGCTTTTTCCCATAAAGGAATCTCGGTTGGCGTTTCGTCTAAGCTGATGGCAAAAACATCGATCAATTCCCGGTGTGCCGGAATATCGTACCAGGGGTACAATTTTTCCAAAACCTCTCTGCAGTGCTGGCAATCGGCCGACCAAAACAAAACCAGCTTATATTTTGCCTCCGTCTTAAAGTCATGGAACTGAATCGTTTTTCCGGAGCTCAACTTCCATGCAAAATCGGGGGCAACGGCTCCTGCCACCAGAGTCTCTATTCCTTTTATTCTGGATTCGATGGCCTGTCGTTTACTGGTCATGCACAAAGGATCATTCATATAAGGTTCAAGCATTTTAAGTCCTTTGGTAATATTGAACGCCTCATATCCCTGATAAAAGTAATCAACCATCCAGCCATAAACGATCGGGTCTCCCAGTTTGGCCTTCTCGATAGCACGGTTTCCGGCCAGAGTGAATAACGAATCCCGCAAAGCTACTGTTGTAGACATCGAACCGTAAAGATT
>JAUZOL010000033.1 GCA_030706455.1 Bacteroidota bacterium | reverse complement strand
TTTGCAATTTATAGTAAAGAGTTTGACGTTAATTTCCTTTCAAAAGAGTTTTCTGTGTATATTTGAACATCAAAAATACAACAAAAAAATGAGCCCATTGTCCATTCTCTCCAAATATTATGACACCGACAGTCGTCTATATGCCATTTTACTACAGCACAGCCAATCCGTAACACACAAAGCTGTAGAAATTTCCCTCAACCATCCGGAATTAAATGCCGACACAGAATTTATTGCAGAAGCGGCAATGTTGCACGACATCGGCATTTTCCTCACCAATGCACCGCAAATTGAATGCTACGGCAAGCATCAATATATTGAACACGGATATTTAGGAGCCGATATTCTGCGAGCCGAGGGCCTTCCCCGACATGCGCTGGTATGCGAACGGCATACGGGCACCGGCCTGAGCGTGGAATACATCAGGGAAAACAATTTACCGCTTCCGCTTCGGGATCTACGCCCCGTCAGCATCGAAGAACAAATCATTTGTTATGCTGACAAATTCTTTTCCAAATCAAAACACAACATTGAATTGCCATTAGAAACCGTACGGGAATCATTGCGCAAATACGGCGAAGCTGTTTTAGCCCGCTTTGATCAATGGAGTGGTTTGTTTTTCGCTTTTATATTGTTGAATTTGTAGGCAAACCCAAAGCTCATCAATTCTTTCATATGAATCTTGGCATGTTTATCCCCTGATGCAATCACGGCGGTATCATACCTCGGATGCAATGACAGGCGGAACGACAGGTAACGGGTTAGGATAAAGTTGGTGGTAGTTTCCCAATCGACCTCAATTTTCTTGTAGTTAGTATAATAGGAGAACCTTGTCGTCAAATCTACCGTACTGGAAAGCTTCTTGTTGTATTCCACCTTTATCATGCTACCAAACTCATGCAACGAATTCTCACCCGGCAAAATTCCAAAATTTGCCTTGTTGTAATTCATTGTATCGGTAAAGCAAACATATTTGAACGACAACGGAGTCACCAACACAGAAAGCTGTTGCTTGTATTTGTAGTCCATACCAATACCGAGGTCTAAACGAAAAGGTTTCAAAAAACCATTCACTTTAGTCCTCGAATTCAATGCTGAATAAGCCGTCAGAGAATAGGTTGTAAACTCACCTGAGAAGCTATAATACCAGTTCTCAAACGCCTTCAATCCGAATTTACTTGATAAGCGGATTTGGTTTTCCGTAACCGAGTAATGGCGTATGGTATCGGCGCTTTCGCTCTGCAGTCCCATTTTCATTGAAACAGAATTATCCCACTGAATATTCTTCTGATTGTCATAGTTAGCACTGGCTTCTAATACGCCCAAAGTTGCCAGATTACTTTTTCCACCCTGATACCAGTTGGAAGAAGTGTAATTTTGAGATAACTGCAAAGCCAGATTGCCTTTCGTCGACCATGGATCTTTTTCCAGCCCATTCACCTTCATCTTTCTTGGCCTGAATTGGTCTAGTTTCCTCCTGATATACATATCCTTATGACCCGGAGATGCAATATTCGTAATAACGAACTCATTCGGATCAGGAAGATTCCACATATGATCTTTAATTTTCAACGGATCAGAAGCTATTAACTTTTCTTTCTGCTGTTCTCGAAGACTGTCCATATAACGCATCACGTAAAAATCAGGGGAAAAATATCCGGACACATTCTTATCGTATGATTGATACGACTTATTCATTTGAGCAACAACCGGAGCAAGCGGCGGATTAAAAGAAAGACGCATTCCCGTAAAAATCAAATCACTGAAAAGCGGGTTGCTCTCATAATACGATCGGTCAGGCAACAGCCTGTACTCAATATTGGTTTTATTCACCAGACTATCCGGAACCGGGACGGCCTTTCCCAATGTGGAAAGTGCGATAGAATCAATGTTGACATGCAATGTTTCTTGTTGTACATTGCCTTTCAGTTCAAGTGGTTGCTGTGCATTTAACAGAACAGTCACACATCCAAACAAAACGCTAAAAACTAACTTCTTCATTGTCTTTAATCAACTTAGTAATGGCTGCAAAAATACACATTATAAACGTACGAAATCGCTGTTCCTGATATAAAATCAGTCAATTTTGTAGTTTTGTGACGTAGTTTTGTTTTTTTTGATTTAATTTGCCCCTGTTTATTTCAAAATACCCGCTTTATGCTAAAGTATCCCCTTACCTTACTGTCAATTTTAGTTTATTCCAATCTTTTTGCGTCATCCTCTTTTTCCGATTTTTTTACAGATAAAGCTTGCCGCGTCGACTTTCATTTTTGTGGAAACGCTCGTCAAACCACTGCATATCTCGACAACATCCGTCAGGAACCATTTTGGGGAGGTCGTCACAATCACCTTGACACGGATCTGAATCTTGGAGACTTCAGGTTCCGGGTTCTTGACAGCCTCTCTCAAAAAGTGATTTATATCAACGGTTTCGATGCGCTGTTTCGTGAATGGCAATCGACTCCTGAAGCTCAGAAGACGAACAAAAGCTTTGAACAGGCCATTCAGTTTCCTTATCCGAAAAAAGCCGTTGCTTTGCTGATAGAAAAGAGACTTGACTTCAATCGTTGGGAAGAGTTGCTTCGATTCAACCTTTCTCCCAACGACAAACTAATTGAGAAAAGAGCTCCACGGCAAGTACCGATAAAAACAATCGGACAAGCCAATCGCCCCGAAACAGATATCGACATTGCCGTGATTGCCGAAGGATATATCGGTGCCGAACAAGATAAATTCTTCAAAGACGCACAACGCCTCTACGAAAACCTGTGTACTCACGAACCTTTTGCTTCCAATAAGAATAAAATTGTTCTTCACGCTATCGCTGCGCCATCCGAAAACTCGGGAGTTTCCGTCCCGCAGGATTCCGTCTGGAAGAATACGGCTGTCGGGTCAAATTTTTATACTTTCTATGAACCACGCTACCTGACCACCCTTAATGTAAAGAAAGTGTATGATTTTGCCGCGCTTGTTCCGTATGATGCTGTCTATATTCTGGTAAATACCGACCGTTACGGAGGCGGAGGAATTTATAATTTCTATACGTTGGTTACAGCCGACAACAAGTACACTACGCAGGTGTCCGTGCATGAATTCGGACACTCTTTCGGCGGTCTTGCCGATGAATATTTTTACGACAAACAGGATGTGCTCACTGACATGTACGATCTGAAGACAGAGCCGTGGGAACCAAATATCACCTCACTGGTCGATTTCGACAAAAAATGGAAGAACGACCTTCCCAAAGGCACGCCGGTACCGACTCCTCCTACCGATCAGTACAAAGGCAAAGTGGGTGTTTTTGAAGGCGGTGGCTATCTCACCAAGGGGATGTATCGTCCTTCGTTCGATTGCAGAATGAGAACCAACTCATATCCGGAGTTCTGCCCGGTTTGTCGAAAGGCTATCGAAAGGATGATTCGTTTTCTGACCGAATAGGATGCATGCACCAACAATTCTGATTGCACCACTCAACTGGGGTCTGGGACATGCAACCCGCTGCGTGCCTATTATTCGCGACGCTATTGCAGATGGACAACGTGTTATTTTAGCTGCCGATGGAGATGCCCTGCGCTGGCTGCAAAGTGAATTTCCGGAATTGAAAGTCATTCGCTTCTCAGGATTCAATATTCAATATTCCTCTACCGATTCTCAGCTGTTTGTCATGATACGGCAACTGCCGAAAATAATAGTTGGAACCATCAGGGAGCATCGGCAACTCAAAAAACTGCTTCGGGAAGAAAATATCCAAACGGTGATTTCCGATAATCGTTTCGGGCTCTGGAACAAATCGGTCAAATCCATTTACATAACCCACCAGCTATTGATTCGGGCTCCACACCGTTGGATGGAGCCCTTGCTCCGGTTTTGCCACCGCTGTATCATTACCCGCTACGATGAATGCTGGATTCCCGACATCGAAGGAGAAGGAAATCTTTCTGGAGAACTTTCTCACACGTATCCGCTACCCCCCAATGCGCGGTTTATCGGATGGCTCTCACGGTTCCCTTCAACAAATTCTGTTCCGGTAAAAAAAAACTACACAAACCTTTGCCTTATCTCTGGACCGGAACCTCATCGGACTTTATTTGAGCAAATGTGCATCGAAAGGTTTAAAAACAGCGAAGAGGCCACGTTAATCGTAAGAGGAAAACCGGGGGACTGCATGTCTGGCTCTGCTATTGGCAACATCGATTTGGTTCCGGTTCTTTCTTCGGGAGAGCTTAAAACGCATCTGTTGCAGACACCCAACATTTTCTGTCGCTCGGGCTATTCTACCCTCATGGATTTGAAACTCCTGGAAAGGAGTGCCAACCTGTTCCCTACTCCGGGACAACCCGAACAGGAATATCTGGCCGAGTTGCATAAAAAATAGACATTTCTTTTCTTACCTTTGCCTCGTTAAAAACTTATTATGAAGCAGGCAATTTACCAATTAGTGTCGGACGCTGTACAGCAAAATCAAAAACTATTTGTCGTGTTGATCGATCCGGATAAATGCTCGGACGAAAAACAGATCTTCCATTTTGCCTCTCTACTCAATACCGCAAAACCTGACCTGATTTTTATCGGCGGCAGCCTCACCAGCGAATCTACCGCACGACTAATCAAACACCTGAAAAGCCAAAGTCTGATACCAACGGTTCTTTTCCCCGGAAATACTATCCAGTTTACACCCGAAGCCGATGCTTTATTGTTTTTGTCTCTGATATCCGGACGTAACCCTGATTTTCTGATCGGGCAACACGTCGTTATTGCACCTGCTGTAAAACAATCAGGCATAGAGACAATATCCACAGGATATATTCTGGTGGAAAGCGACCAGACAACAGCCGTGGAATATATCAGCAACACGCGTCCCATACCACGACATAAACCGCAATTAGCATCAGCAACCGCCATTGCAGGCGAACTCCTGGGCAACAAAATGATCTACCTCGAAGCCGGTAGCGGGGCAAAACCTCCTGTTCCTGCCGAAATGATCTCTGTCGTCAAAAAATCGATATCTGTTCCACTGATTGTTGGAGGCGGATTACGCACTAACGAAGATATTTTGAACGCTTTAAATGCGGGAGCCGACATTATTGTGGTGGGAAATATACTGGAAAGCACCCCCGAAAAGATGGTTGATTTTGCAAAAACAATAAAAAACTACCACAATCGACCAAAATAAAAAACTACATATCAATCAATTAAAAAAAATAGCGACTTCTTTAGTCCAAAATCACCATCTCCACTTGGTGTTTCAAAAAAAAGATCCTATCTTTGCATCCGCTTTTAGCAATAGCTCAAAGCCTTGATTCAGTAGCTCAGCCGGTAGAGCACATCCCTTTTAAGGATGGGGTCCTGGGTTCGAATCCCAGCTGAATCACCAAACTCAAACTACATATAGGCGTAAAAGCCCTGATTCAGTAGCTCAGCCGGTAGAGCACATCCCTTTTAAGGATGGGGTCCTGGGTTCGAATCCCAGCTGAATCACAATAAAAAGTCTCTGAAAAGCAATTGTTTTCAGAGACTTTTTTATTTATAGCATAACAGCAACCTTCTACCGAAAGAAGACGTCACCGCTTCAACATCCAAGAGTTGATCGTTTACTACTTTCTTCTGGACAATAATAGTTCAATTTCCTTTTCCAGATGTTCAGGCTTGGTGACCGGCGCAAACCGCTTCACCGGCACCCCTTCCGCATCAATCAGAAATTTGGTGAAATTCCATTTTATTCGATTAAAAAACAGCCCCTTCAAAGTCGACGTCAAATATTTAAAAATAGGATGTGCGTTTTCTCCGTTTACATCCACCTTAGCAAACATCGGAAATGTAACGCCATAGTTCATGTGGCAAACCTGAGAAATATCATCCTCGTTACCCGGATCCTGATGAGCAAACTGATTGCATGGAAAACCCAAAACAACGAATCCTCTCTCCTTGTATTTCTGATAAAGAGCCTCCAGTCCTTCAAATTGAGGCGTCAATCCACACTGACTTGCAGTATTGACCACCAACACAACTTTGCCTTTATACTCTTCCATTGAAACCTCCTGCCCCCGAAGCAATTTTGCACTTAATTGATAAAATGACGGATTCATATTTATATCGTTTATGGTACAAATATAAGGAACCGCCCTTCCCTTCCGCAAAGAGGTTGACATTCTTTAAGACAGATAGCCTATTTATAAAATACAGCAACGCTATCAACCGGCCGACGGGGACTGACCGGAGGCGGGATCTCAATCATATAGCCAATGCGGGCAACAAACTGAATTTTCCCACTCTTTCCGATCTCATGTTGCACATTTTCCAGAAAATTTTGTTCTTCGACAATCTGATTCATTGGTTGAAATCCGATGTGCAATGATGTGCAGATAATATTCATTCGCTCGTAACGACGACCAATATCTATCCAGCTTGCCACCGAATTATCCGGACTGGTCAAAACAAGCCAGCCGCCGCAATTACCCACCTGCTTTTCCGTCTTTTGAATACCCGCTTGGACAAACTGTTTTTTCTCCGCATCTACCGGTTTGAAAAAGTTTCGAACCACAAATCCCTTGATGCCATTTATCTGCATTCCGGCAGTTGTAATCCCATCTTGCCTGAGATGTACATCCCGATCAGAAAAACGCACCCAGCGAGCAAACTCAGACTGTGCCGGTCGATTCATTGACTGCTGGCGGTAAGCCGACAGAGTTTGTTTCGCAATAAAACGTCCTTCCGCCGTAGATGCTGCGAAAAAAGAAGTTTGCCGATCATCTGCAAGTATCCTTTTCACCTCTTCTTCCCTAATATCCGCGGCATGAAACGGAATCCTCAACGTTCTTCTTACAACAAGTGAATGCAAGTCGAACCCCGAAGGACGAACCCGCTCTAGAGCCACGACAGCTACGCATGCAGTTCGTTCAGAGCGCGACAGCACCTGCACCTCCATGGCATATCCCAAAGCTCCGGCCGCTAAATCAAGGTTTTCAATAAACGCTCCGAGAGAAATATATAATTCGCGCTTTTTCGGATCAATCACGTTCAAGGCACGTGTAGTATCGGCGAAGACCCTTATTTCACGATCACCCAGAACCTCAACTTTCCAGGGTTGAGTATTATGCGAGCTTCCTGCCAACGTAGCATAATAAATTATCTTGTGCATATCGCCAGCACCAATCGATAACGGACTCCTTGCACCGATGTTGGTTTTGCACGAAACCAGAGCGACAATGGCAGTCATCATAAATACAAACCGAACCATATTCATCATTTCGATTTACTCCACAAACGAGCTCCCAATCTCATTACCGGAGAGAAATCGGCTCCGGGAATAGTATAACGAGCCGTTTCAAAATCGATGCTGTTTCTTTTTCTGAGGTAAAGATGAAGTCCGGGCTGAATGTAAAAAACGTTTCCAATAAAGAACTGATAACTGAGCCCCAGTCCGGTATCCATGCTGAACAGGTTTTTTCGGATACCCGTGCTGCGCTGCTCTATCTCAAAAGTATGTAATTCGAGATAAGAGTAGAGCTCGAGGTTGCGCCAAACATTATACCCGAAGAAAAGACCGGGCGACGTCTTGTAGAAACGTTTATAGTCATTCGAGGAGTTATTAATTCCTGCTTTCTCCGCATCATAACTACCACCGTTAATTACGCTGAATCGCACACGAAATTTGTCGAACCGGTATCCGATCCCAACATGAAATCCGCCGGTCATGAACATCGGCACAAGACTTTCGACCTCAATAGCCGATCTTACATTCCACGTTCTGGCCGGAACTGCCATTTGTACCGAATCACTTTGCGCCCAAAGCCCCAACGAGGAGAGCATCAGCATCACACATAAAAAAAATCTCTTTTTCATAACTTGTAAACTTTGATTTTAACGATGCAAAGTTCCGTTATAAAAAAGAGATTCTTCTCCGCAAATGTTACCAAATCAGGGGTTAAGTAAGTTTCCCCCGAATGCGGCTAAGAGACTTGGGCGCAATACCCAGATAATTGGCAATATGGTACAGCGGCAAACGCCTGACGGCCTGCGGATATTCCCTCAATAATTTGAGATAGCGCTCTTCTGCCGATAAAATCTGCAAATCGAGACTCAGTTGCACCAACCGTACATAGGCCCGTTCTATCAGGATACGACCAAGGTGTTCCATTTTCGGAATACTCCGATACAATTCATTCAAATCCGACTCCGCAATAATGGCAACATCTGTTGCCTCAATGGCTTTGATGTTGAGATGCGAGGGCGTTTGGCTCAAACGGCTTCTGTTATCCGTCACCCAACTTCCTTCAAGTGCAAAATCAGTGGTAATCTCTTCTCCTTTCTCTCTGAGAGAATAATAGACCACAGCCCCGGAAAGAATAAAAATTAAAGAATTACACACCAACCCTTCTTTTAGTAACAACTCGTTCTTGCCAAAAGAGTGCATTCTGACACAAGCCAGCAGTTGATTCCACTCTTCTTCGGTCAGTGAAACCTGAGTATCAATAGCCTGCCTCAACAGAGAAAGATCGGCATTACTCATGTCGTTCAATTCTAATTGCCGCACATTTTTGTTTTAGCCATGCTTTCTCGTCTTTATTCAAAAGAGGACTGACTCTTTCATAAACAATTTGATGATATTCGTTAAGCCATTCTTTTTCTTCTCCGCTCAACAAAGAAATATCCAATGCCTTTGTATCGAAAGGAAAAAGAGTCAACGTCTCAAATTGGTAGAATTGTCCGAACTCCGTTTTTTCTGCCTCTACAACGGCTACCAAATTCTCGGAGCGGACGCCATGCTTGCCCGAGCGGTATAAGCCCGGCTCGTTCGAAATCACCATACCCGGAACCAATTGCGTGGCATTCTCATCCATGCGGATACTTTGCGGGCCTTCGTGTACACAAAGGAAATGTCCTACGCCATGGCCGGTTCCGTGTCCGTAATTCCATCCACGATCCCACAAAGCCTTTCTGGCCAAAATATCAAGCTGCGATCCGCGTGTTCCTTGCGGAAATTTTGCCATTCCCAGAGCAATATGACCTTTCAACACGAGCGTAAAATCAAGTTTTTCTTCTTCCGTAAGAGCACCCAGCGAAACAGTCCGAGTGATGTCGGTGGTGCCATCAAGGTATTGCCCTCCCGAATCAAGCAGCAAAAAGCCTTCCGGGTGCAGAGTAGCACTGCTTTCTTCGGTAGCAGAGTAGTGCACAATGGCACCGTGATCTTTATACCCGGCTATCGTCCCGAAGCTCTCGCCTTTAAACAACGGTTGCTCAGCTCTGAATTTGCATAATTGTTCGGCAATGCTCAATTCTGTCAACGTACCGGAAGCCACATTCGCCTCAAGCCACATAAAGAAACGGGTCAATGCAGCCCCGTCTTTCATCATGGCATTGCGGGTTCCTGCCAATTCGACGCTGTTTTTTATCGCTTTTGCATAAAAAATCGGAGATGGCACGCTGATAACTGCAGAGTGAGAAGGAATGTCCTGATACAGCGCAAAGTTTGTTTTGCTCTTATCGATCATCACCTTAGAATGAACATGAAGCGTTGCCACATATTCAAAAACAGCATTATAAGGAGCGATCTCGATACCTTCGTCGGCAAGCAGAGCCGCTACATTGTGCGATATTTTTTGCGGGTTAACAAACAACGTGGCTTTTTGTTTGTCGATGGCACCAAAAGCTATGGCAACCGGATTATAATCAACGTCAGAACAACGGATGTTGAAAATCCATGCTATTTCATCCAATGCCGTAAACAAGTATGCATCGGCGCCTTTTTTAGTCATGATTTCTCTGATACCGGTGATTTTATCCTTAGCACTTTTACCGGAATATTCAACCGGATAAACCACAACCGGAGTCTCAGGCAAAGCCGGCCGATCTTTCCAAAGCGACTTTAAAAAATCCACATCGGTTACCAACATCAGTCCGACCGCAGTCAATTCGCTCTGTAAATTTTCGACCGCACTTACCGAAAACAGTAAAGGATTAATTCCGACTTTGCTACCGGCCGGTAATACTGACCCCAACCAGGATGTGATTGACGGGGTTTCGGGCAAGCCGTCTTTGAACAAATCGATTCCGGTTCCCTGCAACTGCAAATCGGCTTGCAGAAAATAACGGGAATCAGTCCACAAACCAGCTTCTTTTTCGGTTACCACAACAGTTCCTGCCGAACCGGTAAAGCCCGAAATCCACTGGCGTTCTTTCCAATAATCGGCTACATATTCACTGGCATGAGGATCTGTACTCGGAATGATGGTTGCAGCTACTCCTCTGGTGGCCATTTTCTGACGCAACGCAGCTAATCTGGATGGTATTGTTGGCATAGTTATTTAGTTACTTAGTTATGATTTAGTGATAGAAGACACAAAAATACGTTTTTTATTGGCAAAGAAGATTCCGGAAGTACAATTTCATAAAAATTACTACCTTTGTTTTTATGTTTGATGACAATTACTTTATGAAGCAAGCTCTGGCAGAAGCTAAGAAAGCTCAGTCTCAGGGTGAAATTCCAATTGGGGCTGTCGTGGTATGCCAAAACCAGATCATAGCCCGGGCCGGCAATCAGACAGAAACATTAAATGATGTCACGGCTCATGCCGAAATGCTTGCAATTACCGCTGCAGCAAACACTCTGGGAGGTAAATATCTCACAGAATGCACTCTCTATGTAACAGTTGAGCCCTGTGTTATGTGTGCAGGAGCGCTTTCATGGGCACAGATAGGACGTATTGTGTACGGAGCCCGTGACGAAAAGCGAGGATATCATGTTTTTGCAACCAACTCACTACATCCAAAGACAACTGTACTGGGTGGCGTGATGGAAGCTGAATGCGCCGAACTGATGACCCGTTTTTTTCAGAACAAGCGATCCAAATAAAGGAAGATCCAGAATATACCAGAAATAATCCAAAATCAAAGTGAAACGTTATGCCATTATAGTTGCCGGAGGCAAAGGCGAAAGAATGAATTCTGACCTCCCGAAGCAATTTATACAACTTAGAGGAATTCCTCTTTTAATGCACACCATCAAAGCCTTTTACGACTATGATTCTCTCACCCAACTGATTATTGTTCTGCCTGCTAATCAGATTGATCTATGGAAAAAATTGTGCAATGAACATTGTTTTTCGATTCCTCACGAAATCGTTCAGGGCGGCGAAACCCGTTTTGCATCTGTCAAAAACGGTTTAGCGGCCATCAAGGAAAAGTGTATCATTGCAGTCCACGATGGAGTTCGCCCGCTGGTGAACCGCAAAACTCTTGAAAACTGTTTTTCCACAGCAGAACTTTATGGCACCGCAGTCCCTGTATATGCCATTGTCGACAGTCTTAGAAAAACCGAAAACAACACCAATTTTGCCGTCGAGAGAAATCAGTATTTTATCGTACAAACGCCACAGGTCTTTCAGTCTTCCATTCTTAAGATAGCCTACAATCAGACCTATGAAGAACGGTTTACGGACGATGCCACTGTTGTCGAATCGTTAGGAATCGAACTAAATCTGGTTGAAGGAAACCGGGACAACATAAAAGTCACTACGCCTCCGGATCTGAAAATCGCCGAGGTCCTTTTATCGGAAAGAGAGGCCATAATTTCTTAACTTCGCAACAGAAGAGATTTTACGGAATGATTAATCTTGCATCGAATGAATTAAAGTATTTAACCGGAGTTGGTCCCAAACGGGCAGAAATGCTAAACAAAGAACTCGGCATTCTTACCTTTGAGGATCTGCTTTATTATTTCCCATACAAATACATTGACCGAAGCAAGTTCTACACAATCCGCGAATTACAGAGCGACACGGCATATATTCAGCTAAAAGGAAAAATCACCCGTTTTGAAACAATAGGAACCGGCCCTTCTCAGCGCCTGACTGCCTCATTCACTGACGGAACAGGCACCATAGAGCTGGTTTGGTTCAAAGGTGTTCGTTTTGTTTTAGACCAATATAAAGTCAACACTGAATATATCGTTTTCGGGAAGCCCTCCCTCTTCAACGGACATATTAATATTGCGCATCCCGAAATTGAAAAGATATCGGATACCGCGGGGAAAGAAAAAATTGTTCTTCAGGGATTTTATAACACTACAGAGAAAATGAAATCCAACTTTCTGAACTCGAAAGCGATTCAGAAAATCATTTTCAACCTCATCTCATCTTTGCAGGAAAGAGTCCCCGAGACTTTACCCGGATACCTCGTTAAGCAATTCAAGTTACTGCCGCTGCACGAGGCATTGGTCAATATCCATTTCCCCTCAAGCGCAGCACAACTTTCCAAGGCCCGTCAGCGGCTGAAATTTGAAGAGTTGTTCTATATTCAGCTCTCGTTACTACGTACAGTCAAGTTACGCAACCAACAAACCACAGAATTCAGGTTTGCTCACGTAGGCGACCATTTCAATCAATTTTATAAGCAGTATCTCTCATTTGAACTTACTAATGCCCAGAAAAAAGTCATTCGCGAGATCCGTGCCGACGTTGGGAGTGGCAAGCAGATGAATCGGCTGCTTCAGGGCGATGTTGGAAGTGGGAAAACACTGGTTGCCCTCATGGTGATGCTTTTAGCCATCGACAATGGATTTCAGGCCTGCATAATGGCTCCAACCGAAATACTCGCCACACAGCATTACGAAACCATTTCCGCTTTTTTGTCTGGAATGAGCTTAAACGTCGGACTTCTGACCGGATCTACAAAGAAAAAAGACAGAGTACAACTTCACGAGCAACTCCAGTCCGGAGAATTACAAATTCTCATCGGAACACATGCGTTACTGGAAGACAATGTACAGTTCAGCAACCTCGGACTGGTTGTTATTGACGAACAGCACCGGTTCGGAGTTGCCCAGCGAGCCAAACTGTGGGCGAAAAACGATCAGGCTCCTCACATTTTGGTGATGACAGCCACGCCCATCCCCCGCACACTGGCAATGACAATTTACGGGGATTTAGAAGTGTCTGTAATTGACGAACTCCCTCCCGGGCGCAAACCCATCCAGACATATCATTATTATGAGAACAAGCGGAATTCCGTTTATCGTTTCATCCGGAAAGAAATTGAGGAAGGACGACAAATCTACATAGTATATCCTCTTATTGAAGAATCTGAAAAACTTGATTTTCAAAATCTGACAGAAGGATTTAATCAGGTAAAAGAAGCATTCCCCGAGTACAGGATCAGCATGGTTCACGGAAAACTTAAGCCGGCGGAAAAGGATGAGGCTATGCGCAAATTTGCTTCTGGCGACACACAGATTATGGTTGCGACAACCGTAATAGAAGTGGGGGTGAATGTTCCCAACGCCTCCGTCATGATTATTGAAAGCGCACAACGATTTGGCTTGTCACAGTTGCATCAGCTGCGGGGACGTGTGGGTCGCGGCGCAGACCAGTCATATTGCGTTTTACTCACTCCGTTTGAATTAGGCAAAGACACCAAAAAGCGCATGGAGATAATGACACGCACCAATGACGGATTCGAGATTGCAGAAGCAGACCTGAGAATGAGGGGCCCCGGCGATATTGAAGGAACCCAGCAAAGCGGGCTACCATTCAACCTGAAAATAGCAGATTTGGCGCATGATTCGCAAATGTTACAATTCGCCAGAAACGTAGCCAACGACATCCTTGATCATGACCCCTTGCTTCAGCACTCCGAACATCTCATACTCACTAAACAATTACAAAAAAAACAAAAAGAAGCCGTCGACTGGAAAAAAATCAGCTAAATTCAGTTTTAAAAGTTTGGATTTGTCGATTTTAATTTGTTACTTTGACATGAAATTAGTGCAATAGCCACTTAATCAGCCATGGAGAGAACACTTATAATTCTAAAACCCAGCACATTAGAAAGAGGCATAATTGGCGAAGTAATAAGCAGATTTGAAAAAAAAGGACTTTACTTCACCGGCTTAAAAATGATGCAACTTTCAGATGAAATTCTGGTGGAACATTACTCCCATTTGGCTGACAAACCTTTTTTCCCTTCCATCACAGCATCGATGAAGAGAACACCGGTTATAGTTGGCATTGTAGAGGGCAAAGACAGTATCCGTGTTGTCCGGCAAATGACCGGAGTTACCAATGGGCGGGAAGCCGCTCCGGGAACTATTCGCGGAGACTACAGCATGAGTAGATTAGAGAATATTATTCATGCATCCGATTCACCTGAATCAGCCCAAACGGAAATTAACCGTTTTTTCAGCCCGGAAGAAATTTTTTCGTATCTGTTGGCAGTAACACCTGTGTTGTATACTTCCGACGAATTACTCTAACCTATAAACCAAACAAGAATGAAGAAAGTATTTTTATTCACCCTTGTATGGCTATTTATGTGCGGTTTGGCAACTGAAAGCGTTTCTGCAAAGAAACGAGCGAAAGCGAAGCACGTGTATCATAAAGAAATAGCCGCAGTCGATGACGTACAACGTCAAATTAACGCGCTCAATTCATTGATGCAGCAAAAAATGCAGCAGGAAGAAGACCCGTATGCTACAGAAGAAGATACGGAAGTTCCTGCAAGCGGGGTATACGAAACCTGGACAAACAGACGTATCAACCCGTACATGACTCCGATTGCAAAATTACCCGATTCTGTACGTATCAATCTTTCTCAATACGTTCCTCCGGTTGCGACCTTCATTACATCGCACTTTGGAATGCGTAAGTATCGTTTCCACTATGGAACGGACCTCAAACTCAATGTAGGGGATCCCGTACACGCAGCTTTCAACGGAAAAGTACGTATCACCGGTTACGAAGCCGGCGGTTACGGAAACTATGTTGTTATTCGTCATGACAATGGACTGGAAACTGTATACGGCCACTTATCAAAAGTCCTCGTTCACGAAAACCAACCTCTAAAAGCTGGTGACGTGCTTGGATTAGGCGGTAGCACCGGTCACTCTACCGGACCTCACCTCCACTTTGAAACCCGTTACTTAGGTAACGCTATCAATCCTGAAAAATTATTTGACTTTGCATATCACATGCCGATCAACGACATATATGTAATCAGAAAAAACAGCTCTTTCGATTATCAATACGCAAAAGCATCTCATTCTTCTGCTTATAAGAAATACATCGCAAAGGCAGGAAAAAGTCACAAGTCAAAGCACCATCGCAGATAATTTGAAGCAAATGATAATTCAAAAATAAACCCTCATGTTTTTCAACATGAGGGTTTATTTTATATATGCACCAGAATAATTACATACGTTCTACTCTGATAACGCCTTTTATTGTCTCTAATTTTCTGATCAATTGAGATAATTGAGTAACATCGCTCACCATAACGGTAATGGTTCCTTCGAACATACCATCATGCGAATTCACAGAAATAGATCGCATCTGCACTTTGTTTTCCTTGGAAATGACGGAAGTAATATTACTCACAATTCCGATATCATCCTTTCCTACAATCTGCAAAGTTGCCAAATCAAACTTCCCGGACTTTCCTGCCCACTTAACATCTATGATACGATAATCGAATTTTTCTTTCAACTGAGGAGCATTGGGACAATCTTCACGGTGTATTTTGATTCCTCCCGACACAGACACAAATCCAAATACATTATCTCCATAAATCGGGTTACAACATTTAGCCAACGAGTATTGCACGTTCTTGACATTGTCGCCAATAACCAGAACATCGTTTTCTGAAGTTATCTTTTCCAGATCTGTCTGCTTCGAGAAGTTATCCACGCTTCTCAATGCGGCCAGCTCCGGAGCTTCTTCGTGCTTGTCAAGTTCGACAAGTTCTTCACAAAGATCAATTACTTCCAGTCTCTCATAGGATATCGCCTGATAGAATTCCGACACAAATTTGAACCCATGCTTTCGAGCCAGCTTCATAATCTGAGCCTCGTCAAATTCAATTTTCCGGTTCTTCATACGCCGCTGTAATGCTTCCCTACCCAAGTCAGCCGCTTTGTTTTCTTCGTCCTTAAGAGACTGTTTAATCTTGGTCCTCGCCTTTGACGTTACTGCAATATTCAACCAATCTCTTTTAGGGCTTTGGCTGGCAGAGGTCAGAATCTCTACCTGATCTCCGTTAAGAAGCACATATTTAAGAGGCACATTGCGCCCGCCGACTTTAGCACCCACACAACGACATCCCAGACCCGAGTGAATGGCAAAGGCAAAGTCGAGCACGGTAGCTCCCTTTTTCAGCTTATGAAGGTCACCGTTGGGTGTAAACACGAAAACATCATCATCATAGAGGTTGAGCTTGAAGTTATCCATCACCTCTTTGGAGTTCATCTCCGGATTTTCGAGAATAGTACGCAGGTTCTTCAACCATTCGTCCATGCCACTCGATTCGCTTTTGATGCCTTTGTATTTCCAGTGAGCTGCAACCCCTTTTTCTGCAATCTCGTCCATGCGGCGGGTACGAATCTGAACTTCCACCCATTTTCCTTCATTGCCCATAACAGTAATGTGCAACGACTCATAGCCATTCGATTTAGGAATAGAGAGCCAGTCGCGCAGGCGTTTCGGATTCGGCATGTACATATCCGTCACAATAGAGTATACCTGCCAGCATTCCGATTTCTCCTTATCAACGGGAGTGTCAAGAATAATACGAATCGCGAACAGATCGTAGATATTCTCAAAAGGAGTGTTCTGCTTTTTCATTTTGTTCCAAATCGAATGAATCGACTTGGTTCTCCCTTTGATGTCGAAATTAAAGCCTGCATCTTCGAGCTTTTTCTTTACAGGCTCAATAAACGATGCAATGTACTGATCGCGTGACCGCTTGGTCTCGTTTAGTTTATGAGCAATTTCTTTGTATATCTGAGGATTCGAATATTTAAGCGCAAGATCTTCCAGTTCGGTCTTGATAGCATACAAGCCCATACGGTGAGCCAGCGGTGCATAGAGATTCGATGCTTCGTGCGCCACCTTCAGTCTCACTTCGTCATCGGCATGATCCCTGAGCGTCCGCATCGTATCCAAACGATCGGCAATCATGATAAGAATCACCCGCATGTCTTCTGCAAAGGTCAGCAACAACTGGCGGAAGTTTTCAGTTTCAATGGCACTGTTACGCTCATACAAATCGTGAGCGCGACACAGGCCGTGAACGATAATAGAGACCGAAGGGCCAAACTGTTTTTCTATCGATTCGAGAGTCTCGGAACCTGCCAGCAAACTATCATACAATACTGTAGCCAGGATAGCAGATCGGCCGAGTCCGAATTCGTTGACCAAAACCTGAGCCATTCTCAGGTGCTTGATCACGCGACGCGTAGGCATCACATCTCCCTTTTCCAGCATCTTTGCTATTGACTGATACATCCATTGACGCGACAACTTAATATCCTCCTGTGTAAGGATGTTATCGACCGCACGCAACATATCACGATAATGCCGCGCAACTTCTCGCCTCTCTTTTTCCGGAATTACTAATGGTTGTACCATAATGAAACTCTGTTTATTACTCGTCAGTCCGGTTGTATACGTAGGTATTTGCCTGACGGGCAGGAGTTATAAAAATATCGTTGATATTAACATGAGCAGGCCGTGTGATAATGTATTCCACTGCATCGGCAATATCTTCGGCGTTGAGCGGAGTAAGGCCCTGATAAACCGCATCAGCTTTGGTCTGATCGCCGTGAAAACGCACCAGCGAGAATTCTGTTTCGGCAGCACCCGGAGAAATGGAACTCACCTTGATATTGTGCTTAAGCATATCGATGCGCATGCCCTGAGTAATGGCATTCACCGCATGTTTGGTGGCACAATATACATTACCAGAAGGGTAAACTTCACGACCAGCAATCGACGACAAGTTGATGATATGTCCCGATTTTGCGGCCACCATCAAAGGGGTAATGTAACGACTAATGTAGAGCAATCCCTTCACATTAGTATCGACCATTTTGTCCCAATCTTCAATATCAAATTCATTGAAAGGAGCCGAACCCGACGCCAAGCCGGCGTTATTCACCAGCACATCGATTTTCTGCCATTCAGATGGCAGGCTTTCCACCGCATGGCGGCAAGCTTCCTTATCTCGAATATCAAAACAGAGTGGCAATACCTTTACCGAAAATTCGTTACGCAGGGTTTCAGCCAGATTATCAAGACGTTCTTTTCTTCGACCGGTAATAATCACGTTGTATCCCAATTTCGCCATGCGTAAAGCAATAGCCTTACCAAAACCTGCGGTAGTTCCGGTGATAAATGCGTTCATTTTTCCAAATTAATAAACAGGCCAGTAGCAGAGATAGTATTTTTTCACCTCTTTGCTCAGTACCTGCAGGTTAAACATATCGGATGCTTCTGTTATATCTTTCACATCCCCATTATTATATTTTATCTGAATTCCGGCTTCATTGGGACTGTATGCCTCATTAGCAACCTCTTCTACGGCCCAAAAATAGTTAGCATCGTGCTCCGAAATACCAAAATGCTGCTGATATTGCGCATTCAACTCGCTGCACTCCTGACGTGAAAGTGGTTGCTGTAGAACTTTCACTTTAAACAAGCGCCTGTTGATAAACCCATTACTCAGGGTCGAAAGAACCACATCCGAATGGTTCATCCACACTTTCATCGCAGACAAGATATCACTATCATCCAACAATGCGTAATTTTCCAGGACTTCAGGACGTTGGTAAAAGTCTTTTTTAGATATGGAGTTATACAAAAAGAAATGAAGCGAAGGAGAAGCGAACAGTTCCTGGCCTTCCATGGCAAGTTCTTTTGCTCTTGTCAGGGCATAAATCATAAGTTTTTCGGCTGCAATAGACGTTTTATGCAGATACACCTGCCAATACATTAACCGTCTGGCCATAAGAAACTTTTCAATAGAGTATATCCCTTTTTCCTGCACAACCAGACGCCCTTTGTACAAGTCCATCATTTTGATAATCCGGTCGGAGCCAATGGTTCCTTCTGTAACCCCTGAAAAAAAACTGTCGCGACGCAGGTAATCCAGCCGGTCTACATCTAACTGACCCGAAACCAATTGGTGCAAAAAAACATGAGGATGAGTCCCGTGAAAGATTTTCAACGCATTATCCAGTTTCCCATTTTCCTCTTTATTGATCTGTTGCATCATCAACAAAGAGATTTCCTCATGCGAAATATCTGATACTAAACTATTTTCAAGCACATGCGAAAAAGGAGCATGGCCAATATCGTGCAACAAAATAGCCGCAAGCGCCCCTTCACAGTCTTCCTTATTTATTTCATAGCCTAACTGGCGCAATTGAGCTATTGCTTCGCCCATCAGGTACATTGCGCCCAAAGAATGTTGAAACCGGGTATGTTGCGTTCCCGGATAAACAAACGACGACATTCCTAACTGCTTAATACGGGATAATCGTTGCAAATATGGGTGCTGAATCAGATCATACAGAAATTCGGTCGGTATATTAATAAAACCGAAAACAGGATCATTTATTATTTTCCGTTTGTTCCTCATAGTGCCAAATTAATGCATCATAAGATTGAATTAATTAATCTGCGAATCTCTTCCTGCAATGTATACCCTCCATCTTTCCAACACTTGTTGCATGTCTTCAGGTATATCACTATCAAAATACATCTCTTCTTTTGTTACCGGATGAACAAAGCCCAATGTCTTGGCATGAAGAGCCTGCCGGGGGCATATATCAAAACAGTTCTTCACAAACTGTTTGTATTTGGCAAACTGGGTTCCTTTCAAAATCTCATGTCCGCCATATCGTTCATCATTAAAAAGAGGATGCCCGATATATTTCATGTGAGCACGGATCTGATGTGTTCGCCCCGTTTCGAGCCGGCATTCCACCAGCGTTACATAGCCCAGGCGTTCCAACACCCGATAATGAGTAACCGCGTGTTTACCATATTCACCGTCGGGGAATACATCCATTTTTTGCCTATCCCTGATACTCCTGCCAACATGCCCCACAATTGTACCTTTGTTATTTTCCACAGTTCCCCATACCAATGCCCAATAAAGCCGCTTAGTGGTTTTATGAAAAAACTGTGCTCCAAGCAACGTTTTGGCTTCCTCGGTCTTCGCGATCACCAATAGCCCGGAGGTATCTTTATCTATCCGGTGAACCAAACCTAAGCGTGGATCATTGGGATTAAAGTGAGGATTATCCTTCATGTAATAAGCCAAGGCATTGAGCAAGGTGCCATCGAAGTTACCATGCCCGGGATGCACAACCAAACCCGCAGGTTTATTTACCACCAACAGGCTATCATCTTCGTATACAATGTTTAAAGGAATATTTTCGGGAAGTATTTCAACATCACGTGGCGGGTGTGTCATCATGATGGAAATAATGTCATTGGGTTTGACACGGTAGTTTGATTTTACCGCGCTGCCATTCACCAGAATTGCTCCGGCTGATGCTGCATCCTGAATGCGATTTCGGGAAACATTCTGGATTCTGTCAACCAAAAATTTATCTATACGTACTAAGGTTTGACCTTTATCTGCAACAAAACGAAAATGCTCAAAAAGTTCTTGTCCCGGAGTTTCTTCCAGTTCATCCAATTCGTCTTGATCAACTTCAAAATCATTGGTCATAATCCGGGATATTGACGTTCAGATATATCAGAAGAATTTTTCAATATCTTCCTTTTTTTTCTTCTTTTCTTCTTTCTTGGGAGCTACTGCCGGAGTTGTTTTTGCAGGTGCAGGCGCCGGTGTCGACACATCTTCTGTTGCCACTTTACCTTTTTCCTTGGTCAACCAAAGAGTAATAGCTTTACCGGAAGGAACGGAATCATTGGCAGCCGGCGATTGCTTATAAACAATATAATTTGCCTTATCCTGTTCACTGGTTGGCTCCACATCAAAATTCGTAGCTCCGATAGAAAGCATGTGGCTATTTATCAAACGGGTAGCTTGTTCCAATGACAGAGACTGAACGTCAGGCATCAACTGATTACCATCTTCGTCTGTAGAGGTTCGCCCAACAACAAGTATCACACCACTACCCGCCGGTATTTTTTGACCCGGAGTCAAAGTCTGACCATTATATTTTATATCTCGTACCAAATCGCTGTATTCCGACGGCACATACTCAACTCCCATAACTTTAATCCCCATGCTTTCCAACAGCGACTGAGCATGACGCAAAGACAAATCGCGTACATCAGGCAATGCAACACCCGGAGGCATTTTTGCATTAATCGTTATATAAATGCTCCGATACGATTTTATCTTAGATCCTCCGATTGGAGATTGTTCCATAACCATACCCGGAGCCTTGTCCGGCTTGTATACCGAGTCAATCACCTGATACTGCATCCCTCTATTATCCAATAACTTTGCAGCATCTTCCAGTTTCAGTCCACACAAATTTGGCACAGTCTCTGCCTCTCCATGGTGAGTATAGAATTGAAGCATAAAAAGGACGAACAACAATAAGGCAACGAGTATCGTTACTGCGTAAAACACGTTTTTCAGAATCAAACTGCCTTTTATAAACCCAAGAAATTGAGAAAAGTGCTTCTTATCCATAGCGTTAGGAAAGTGTATATTTTATCCTACAAAAGTAGCTATTTTTCTGTTAAGAACTCTACCCACACCACCATTTCTTCTTCTTTGACAACTCAATCATTATTTCAACAATCTTTCACGACAATAAAATTCAGTTATATTAAATATCAAAGTCCTGTTTTCGTGCTATTTACAAATCAGGCTCAACATCATTATCAAACCAAAACAATTGACATATACAACTAATTTTCAATATCTTATTGATATATTTTATAGAAAATATATAGCTCATTCCAATTAATGTTCATATCTTTGCACGCTTTATTTTAACTTAATTGTTAAAAGCCTCTCAAATATGAGGCGAACCATCATCACCTTGTTGAAAGTATCTTTCAAAAAAGAGAACAAATTTCAGTTAGTGATGCAACGAATTGGATAAGTTCAGCATCTAATTAAAGATGTGCTGTAACTTAAGACAAGGACAAAAATCTTTGGAATTTTGTCCTAATACCCACAAAACTATAGACGAATGGAATTTTCTGCACAACAAATTGCCGATTTCTTGCATGGAGAAATTATTGGAGATCGCGATGTCAAAGTAAATAATCTTTCAAAAATTGATGATAGTATTCCAGGAACATTATCATTTTTATCCAACCCTAAGTATAGTCATTTCATCTACGACTGCAAAGCTGCTATCATACTTGTAAACAATGATTTTGTTCCGGAAAAACCTATTTCCGCCACTCTCATTAAAGTTGAAAATGCATATCAGTCGTTAGCATCATTACTTCAGCTCGTTGATAGTTTCAAGAAAAATAAAAGCGGAATTGAACCGTTATCATATGTATCGGCATCAGCTGAAATTGGCGCTGATCCATATATCGGAGCATTCAGTTACATTGGCGACAATGTAAAAACGGGCAAAAGCGTGAAGATATACCCGCAAAGTTACATTGGTGACAACGTAAAAATTGGAGACGATGTAA
Organism: Bacteroidota bacterium; assembly: GCA_030706455.1. GTDB lineage: Bacteria > Bacteroidota > Bacteroidia > Bacteroidales > Paludibacteraceae > Microbacter. Next base: position 3,091 of record JAUZOL010000033.1, on the reverse strand, counting down.
CCATTTATGCCGGCGCCAAAATTTATGCTGATTGCGTTATTGGTGATCGTTGTGTAATCCACTCGGGAGCCGTTATTGGCGCTGATGGTTTTGGCTTTGCACCTACAGAAGATGGAAGTTACAACAAGATTCCCCAAATTGGGAATGTTGTGTTGGAAAGTGATGTTGAAATAGGTGCCAACACAACCGTTGATAGAGCAACTATGGGCTCCACAATCATTCGTAAAGGAGTAAAACTAGATAATCTTATTCAAATTGCACATAATGTTGAAGTCGGATCAAATACTGTAATTGCCGCTCAAACCGGCATTGCAGGTTCAACAAAAATTGGCCCGAATTGTATGTTTGGCGGTCAGGTGGGAATTCCCGGCCACCTTCATATCGAGAAAGGCGTGAAAATTTCAGCACAGGCAGGCATTACTGGCAATGTCAAAGAAAACTCAATATTATTGGGTTCTCCGGCAATGCCTCACATGCAATTCAGTAAATCGTATGTCTATTTCAAGAAACTACCGGAACTTGCAAACACAATTAACAATTTGCAAAAGGAAATAGAACAATTACGCAATCAAATCAAAGCAGACTAACTAACAAACCAAAAATGCCAAAACAAAGATCGCTCAAAGGATCCTTTTCACTTCAGGGGAAAGGTCTTCACACAGGAGTTGACATTCAGCTCACATTCTTTCCTGCCCCTGAAAACCATGGGTGTAAAATAAAACGGATAGATTTAGAAGGTCAGCCTATAATTCCGGCTTTGGCTGAATATGTAACACAAACCACACGCGGCACTGTTCTTTCAAATGGTGATGCTCAGGTAAGCACCATAGAACACGCCATGGCAGCTCTCTTCTCTTTTGGAATTGACAACTGTCTGATGGAAGTAAACGCACCTGAATTCCCGATTTTGGATGGTAGCGCTAAACTTTTTGTCGAAAAAATTAATTCGGTTGGTATCGTTGAGCAAGATGCTGATAAAGACTATTTTGTTGTAAAAAAGAAAATTGAATATACTGATCCCGCGACAAATTCCTCAATCGTAATTCTGCCCGATGATCATTTCAGCGTTCAGACAATGATTGGCTTCAAATCTCCTATCCTGAGCAACCAATATGCGGTTCTTAATCAACTGGAAGACTTCGCCACTGACATTGCAGCCTGCAGAACATTCGTGTTTGTACGCGAGTTGGAGCAACTACTTAAAATGAATCTGATAAAAGGCGGTGATCTCGAAAATGCTTTGGTAATTTACGACGAGCCTATAGAACAAACAGAATTAAACCGTATTGCCGACTTACTCAACCATCCATATAAAAAAGTTGATGAATTAGGCTATCTCACCCCTCTTCAGTTTGAAAATGAGCCTGCCAGACATAAATTGCTGGATGTAATGGGAGATCTTGCTTTAATCGGAAAACCGATCAAGGGAAAAGTCATTGCAACCCGTCCGGGACATAAGATAAATACCGCACTAGCCAAAGTCATTCGCAAAGAAATCAAACGTCAGGAAGTTCCGACTCCTGTGTATGATCCAAATAAAGAGCCCGTGCTTAACATCAACCAAATAAAGAAAATGTTACCTCACCGTTGGCCATTTTTGATGGTCGATAAGGTGATGGAAATAACAGATTCTGTGGTCATCGGGCTAAAAAATGTAACAAGCAACGAGACCTTTTTTATGGGTCATTTCCCCAATGAGCCGGTAATGCCCGGAGTATTATTGGTTGAAGCGATGGCCCAAACAGGAGGACTGCTGATCTTACATCAGGTTGAGAAGCCTGAATTGTATTCTACATACTTTATGAAGATTGACAATGTCAAATTCAGACAGAAAGTAGTTCCGGGCGATACTGTAATATTCAGACTCGAATTAATTAGTCCCATCAGAAGAGGTTGCGCTACCATGAAAGGCTATGCCTTTGTTGGGGATAAAATCGTGGCAGAAGCTGAGTTTATGGCACAAATAGTGAAGAATAAATAAGATTATATACATCAAAACTACTGCAATTATGAAACAACCATTGGCATACATCCATCCAGAAGCAAAAATTGCTTCCAATGTAGTAATTGAACCGTTTGTAACTATCGATAAGAATGTCGTGATTGGCGAAGGCACTCACATTGGTTCAAATGTTACTATCATGGAAGGAGCTCGTATTGGCAAAAATTGCAAAATTTTCCCCGGAGCTGTAATTAGTGCAGTTCCTCAGGATCTTAAATTCAAAGGAGAAGACACCTTAGCCATCATAGGAGACAATACAACCCTGCGGGAATGTGTTACTGTCAACAGAGGCACGGCATCAAAAGGAAGCACTTCCATTGGTGACAATTGTCTTGTTATGGCGTACTGCCACGTAGCCCACGACTGTGTGGTTGGCAATAACGTCATAATGTCAAATGTAACTCAGCTCGCAGGCGAAGTCGTAGTGGGAGACTGGGCGGTAATCGGAGGAGGAACTATGATCCATCAGTTTACCCATGTTGGACCACACGTGATGATTCAGGGTGGCAGCAAAGTAAATAAAGACATTCCTCCCTTTGTAAAAGCCGCTCGTGAACCAATTTCTTATTGTGGCATCAATTCTGTTGGTCTTCGCCGCAGAGGCTTCACAAATGAGCAAATCAGAGACATACAGGAGATTTATCGCTACATTTATCTGTCACGTATGAATACCAGTATGGCTATAGAACATATCGAAGCAGAAATGCCTGCAACAAAAGAAAGAGATGAAATCTTGCTATTTGTCCGCAACTCTCCACGAGGAATTATGAAAGGTTATTTTGAATAACCAAGTTTCTCTCCAATAAAAATAATAGCCGCCCCGAGAAAATCGAGGCGGCTATTATTTTTAGTAGCTTATCAGCGTATTATTCAGCTGCAGGCTCTTCTTTAGCTTCAACTGCAGGTGCAGCTTCTACTGCGGGAGCAACAGCCTTTTTACCAGCACGACGAGTACGTGTAGTTTTCTTAGCTGCTTTGGTTGTCAACATGTTTTCGTTGTAATCAACCAATTCGATAATACACATTTCAGCAGCATCACCCAAACGGAAACCTGTTTTCAGAATACGTGTATAGCCACCTGGACGGTCA
>JAUZOL010000329.1 GCA_030706455.1 Bacteroidota bacterium | reverse complement strand
TTGCCCATCGTCCGTTCCCGTCCATTATAATGGCTACATGTCTCGGTACACGGGCTCTGTCTATTGTATCTAAAAATGAACTCATGTTTGTGTTATCTAATTAATAATCAGTATCCTTTCAAGAAACCTGATCTACATTCACATTTCTGTGTATAAATTGCAAAGGTGACAGCAATTGTCAGTGTTGAATAAAAATCGTTATTAAAAGACATATTTTGATTCAACAAATACGGATTATTCAACTCCGTTACCCCTTCCAGTCTGTCGGACAAAGCTTTATTAATTGTCCATTCCACGTTAAGATCTAATCTGCTACTCAACTTCAGCTTCCCTCCTACCCCACAACTTAATACGACTGCCCGTGCTGGAGAGATTGGTTCGGAAAGAATGGTTGGATTTTTCTTTTGCCTGCTACAGGCTATAAATCCAACACCTCCTAGTATATAAGGAGTTACTATCGAACTTTCAATGTTGTAATCAGATCGTTCATACGGAAAGAAGTTAAACTCGCCCTGTATGGTTGCAAATAAATAATTATGATTAAATGCTACCTGATACGTGTCCGAATAACCTTTTATTCCACTGAAAGACAATGCACTCTTTAGCGCCAATCTGTTATTTAACGGATAACGGACTAAGCCGCCGATAACGCTTCTGTTATAAGCAAACAACTTCTGATTGGCATCGCCAAGGTAAAATGATGTACCTGCAAGAGGACCAACCTCTATAGTGTGTTCAAAATCCTGACAATACGCCAATTGAGTGACACCTAACAGTCCCATCCAAAAAATCAATTTTCGAATCATGTGACTTGCTTTTAGTATTTCACTTCAATAACGTAAAAATGCCCGTCCAAGTATTATTCCATTAAAATTTGCCCACAAAAGTAGCAAATATCTTTCTATCAAAACAGGTGCTCTTTTCTTTTGCCCTGATATTTAACATAAAATCACAAAGAAAAAAATATCCTGTTTGCACGTCTTTATGGCATCACAGTTTTTTTTCAAATGCCATTATTTAGTCGTTTTTAGCTTTTCAAAGCTTCCACTCAAAACCGTCTTTCGTATCTTTAACATCGAATCCAAAGGATGCTAACTGATTACGAATTTTATCTGCCGTTCCCCAGTCCTTATTTGCTTTCGCTTCCATGCGAATGTTAAGCAACAAATCGATCGCTTTTTTGTAAGCTTCGGTAGAAGAATCCACATCTGAGAGTTGAGTTTTCAAACCAAGAACCTCTTCAATAAAGAGTTTCATAACAGACTTTAACTCATCCAAATCTGTCTGTGAAATAGTTCCATTGCCATCATGAACGATATTAATCGCTTTAATAGCTTCAAACAATTGAGCAATTACAACCGGTGTATTCAGGTCATCACACATCGCAGCCTCACATTTATCACGCAAACCTGCCACATCCACTGTAGTTTCAGTGCCAGCCTGCAATTTCTGCAAACGTTCATACCCCTCCACCAATCTGGACAATCCTTTTTCCGATGCCACCAATGCCTCGCTGCTAAAATCGACCGTACCACGATAATGAGCCTGAAGAATAAAGAAACGGATAGTCATCGGGCTGAATGGCTGAGTAAGCAATTTGTGATTTCCAGTGAAAAATTCTTCTAGTGTAATGAAATTACCCAGCGATTTACCCATCTTTTGTCCGTTGATGGTTATCATGTTGTTGTGCATCCAATAACGCACCGATTCATGCCCAAGGGCTGCCGTCGACTGAGCGATTTCGCATTCGTGATGCGGAAATACCAAGTCCATTCCGCCACCATGAATATCAAATTTTTCGCCCAAATATTTTGTACCCATTACCGAACATTCGAGATGCCATCCCGGAAAGCCATCACTCCATGGTGAAGGCCAACGCAT
>JAUZOL010000328.1 GCA_030706455.1 Bacteroidota bacterium | reverse complement strand
CATCATACCAACACCTGCTACGGCAACGGTAGCAAACAGTGCGTTAAGACCCATTCCCGGAGCCAATGCCATCGGGAAGTTGGCAATCAGACCCATTGCAATAGTTACGATACCTGCACCAACGGCAGTAGCGAAGAACACGGCATTTTTATCCATTCCGGTTACCGAAAGAATGTTCGGATTAAGGAACAGGATATATGCCATCGTCATAAATGTGGTGACACCGGCAATAACCTCCGTGCGAACGTTGGTCTTGTTATCGGTGAGTTTGAAAAAACGATCCAGCATAATAATTTGTTTATAAATGGTTTATTGAGATGATGATCTAGAGTTTTTACTCTTTTGTCTTTATTCTTTGCTCTGCAATTAGAATGTCCATTTAGCTGCCAGAGTCGGATCGAAATAGAATTTTCTGTTGCCGGCAAAGCTACAGCTCAGGTCAATTTCGCTACCTACTGAGAAATGGCTGTCTACGTTGTACCAGAACTGAGGTTGAGAAACGAATACATATTTGCTTGTAGTACCGTCCATATAGGCGTTGTCTTCTTTCCAAAAATCAGCAAAACCGCTGGCGGTAAATTTGTCTTTGAAGAATTTCAATGTCCAAACACCGGTGAGCTGGAACGACGCTTTGTTTTTGTCGCGGATCGTCTTGTACATAGCCTGAAGTGTAAAGATTTTAGAAAAATCGGCTGTGTTCCAGGTGTACTGTCCACCAAACAACCATGCATCATTAATGGTGTAGGCTCCGTTTCCTGCCGGAGTATAATACTGACCTAAACCGCCATCATATTCTACGTGGATTTCGAACGGTGATTTCCAGAATTTGATGCCGCGGGATATTTCCCAATAAGCAGAGCTGACACCTTTTACACTTCCAACACCATAATCCATATCAACGAAGAAATAATTGCTACCGTGATTGTCGGTTTTGAACATTTCGACGGTTGAAGTGAGGTGTTTTTCTCCGTTTTTGAAATGGTAAAGAGCCTGCACATCGGTCTGCGCATTCATGGTTACAGCTGCCATTAATACTACAGCTAAAGTCAGAATTTTTTTCATAATTGGTTTTTGAAGGTGAATGATAAATTAAAAAACAGCCAGAATATGAGTCTCATAAAATGGCTGTCAGAAAAATTAATTGGAATTGCAAAGGTGCGAATTTTATTTTAATTACAAAACAGGGCTAAAATTAGTGTTTGTTTTAAATAATTTTTGTTGAGTTGAAAATATAATCCCCACGAAAGCGGATATTGATACAACAGCCCGTCTTGACGTTATCTACAAGGACTTGTACTCGCGATAGCTTGTTTCAAGGTAGTTTTTCAATTCTTCTGTTGGAGTAAAATATACCGTGTGACCACAGGGAATGTAGTCTTTTTTGATGATGTAGTTTACATTGGTACATTTCAGGTATTTCAGTTGTTCTGTCAGGGCGTTTACCTTACTGGTGGAATTTGGAATGCTTATGTAGTAAAGCGAATCTTTTTTGCCACCAAAACGGATGTATGCTCCCGCAATGAAAGAAAATCGTTCGGAGTTGCGTGTGAAAATGTCGTCCTTCATTCTCCCTGTGTAGACTGATTCGAAATATTTTGAGCGAAAATCAGGTGTTTTTGCTAATGAGTCAAGATTTAATGTTTTGAAATCGGCTTTTCCGCAATAAGTGCCACGACCAGAAGACTGAAAATCATAGAAATCGTTTGCTTTTTGCGCTAATAGGGTTGACCGCAATTCTAATCTGCCTGTTTGGGGGCTTGTAGACAGTGCCAAATCCGGATAGCTGTTTTTATAGATTGAATCAAGAAGGGACACAAGAGGTTTTTCATTCGGATAATACTCATCAACCCGATTGGCTACCTCGCTGTATTTGTCCCTGCCCATGTAATCGTTTAGAGT
>JAUZOL010000327.1 GCA_030706455.1 Bacteroidota bacterium | reverse complement strand
GAAGAAGTCGTTACCTTTGTCATCCACCAAGATGAAAGCAGGAAAATCTTCCACTTCGATTTGCCAGATAGCTTCCATACCCAGTTCCGGATATTCCACGCATTTGATGCTCTTGATGTTGTTCTTGGCAAGAATAGCAGCCGGGCCACCGATTGAGCCAAGATAGAAGCCACCATGCTTTTGGCAGGCATCTGTCACCTGTTGGCTACGGTTTCCTTTTGCAATCATAATCATGCTACCGCCTTTGCTCTGGAACAAATCCACATAAGAGTCCATACGACCGGCTGTAGTCGGGCCCATTGAACCACATGCCATTCCTTCCGGAGTTTTTGCAGGACCTGCATAATAAATCGGATGTTCTTTCAGATACTGGGGAAGATCTTCGCCTCTATCGAGACGTTCTTTCAGTTTGGCATGTGCAATGTCGCGACCTACGATAATAGTACCGCTAAGTAACAAGAAAGTAGAAACCGGATATTGTGAAAGATCGGCCAGAACTTCGTTCATCGGACGATTCAGATTGATTTTCACACCGTGGCTGTGACCGCCGGCTTGTTTGTATTGAGCAGGAATCAAACGACCCGGATTGCTATCCAGTTTTTCGATCCAGATACCGTCTTTGTTGATTTTAGCTTTCACGTTACGGTCGGCACTACACGAAACACCCATACCAACCGGGCAGGAAGCACCGTGACGAGGCAAACGTACCACGCGGATGTCGTGAGCATAGTACTTACCGCCGAACTGAGCGCCAAGACCAATATTTTGTGCAGCTTTCAGCAACTTTGCTTCCATTTCGAGGTCGCGGAAAGCCTGTCCACCGTCGTTACCTTCTGTAGGCAATTCGTCGAGGTATTTCACTGAAGCAAGTTTCACTGTCTTTAGGTTAGCTTCGGCAGATGTACCGCCAATCACAAATGCAATGTGATAAGGAGGACAAGCAGCTGTACCCAACGTTTTCATCTTTTCAATCAGGAATTTTTCCAACGTATCGGGATTCAACAACGCCTTTGTTTCTTGGAAAAGATATGTTTTATTAGCAGACCCCCCACCCTTGGCGATGAAGAGGAATTTGTACTCGTTACCGTTAATAGAATAAACATCGATTTGAGCCGGAAGATTACAACCGGTGTTCTTTTCGGTGTACATATCGAGCGCTACGGTTTGAGAGTAGCGAAGGTTATCTTGTGTGTAAGTATTGTACACACCGTGCGATAGAGCTTCTTCGTCGCCACCACCGGTCCATACGTTTTGGCCTTTTTTAGCAACAATAGTAGCGGTACCTGTATCCTGACAGAAAGGCAACTGACCTTCTGCTGCAATTTCAGCATTAAGAAGCATGGTAAGAGCCACTGCTTTATCGTTCTGACTTGCTTCGGGATCGCTCAGGATAGATGCCACCTGTTCGTTGTGAGCAGGGCGCAACATAAAGGAAAGATCGTGCATGGCGGCACGAGCCAGCTTGGTCAAACCTTCCGGTTCAACTTTCAAAATTTCATTTCCTTCGAAATTGCTTACCGACACGTGTTCTTTAGTGAGCAGATAGTACTCTGTTTTGTCTTTCCCAAGAGGAAACGGCTCCTGGTACTTAAATTCGGGAGTTGCCATAAATTATTGATTTAGTTTTGATTATATTTTGAAGATAAATGATAGGTTTCCGTCTAAAACGATGTCAAAATTACTAAAACTATTCCATTCAGAAGGAATATAAGTGGGCAAAATATACTTAAAAATGACTTTATGGTAAAGATTTTCGCTCATTATAAATTTATATCCAACTGAATATCAATACAAAACAGACAACACCAACAGCTAAGATTGTTAAATTACCATAAATACACCCAAACTCAAATACAGATATAAAAACTTGCCGTATATTTGCAGTGTATTAATATAGTAATACACTAATACGATAACATTATGATTGAAATAGAAAACATGTCATTTTGGTACAAAGAAAAATCGAAAGTATTCGACTCTTTG
>JAUZOL010000326.1 GCA_030706455.1 Bacteroidota bacterium | reverse complement strand
TTTAATGAACTGCTTGATGCTTCAGTTGCATACCTGAAAAATGAGCCGTTTACATTATATCCTGATTTTCAGACCGGAGGCTATGTGGACGTGTCACGCTACAACGACGGAGAGCGTGGTGGTGCGATAAAAGTCCGGGCAAAAATCAGCAAACTTGATAATAAGACTCTTGTTATCAACGAGATTCCTTTTGGAACAAATACCAGCAAACTGATCGAGTCAATATTGAAAGCCAATGACAAAGGGAAGATCAAGGTTCGTAAGGTAGATGACAATACGGCTCAACATGTGGAGATTGTGATTCATTTACAGGCCGGAGTTTCGTCGGATAAAACCATTGATGCGCTTTATGCGTTTACGGATTGTGAAAAGAGTATTTCTCCCAACTGTTGTGTGATCGAAGACAACAAACCGCGATTTATTACCGTGAGTGAATTGCTTCGGACAAGCGCCGATCATACATTGTCATTGCTTCAACTGGAATTGCAGATACAGCGTGCTGAATTACTTGAAGCACTTCATTTTGCCTCTCTGGAAAAAATATTCATTGAACAACGGATATACAAGGATAAAGAATTTGAAGACAGTAAATCAATAGATGAAGCTATTGCTCATATTGACAAAAGGATAGAGCCGTTCAAAGAGTTGTTCTTGCGCGAGGTGACACGTGACGATATGTTGCGTTTGTTCGAGATTAAAACCAGACGTTTCCTTAAATTCAGTTCTGAAAAGGCGGAAGAAGAGATTGCGGCAATAAAGAAACAAGTTGAAGAAATTGACTTTCATTTGGCGCACATAGTTGACTTTACAATTGACTGGTTTGTCCGGTTGAAAGAAAAATATGGTGCTAAATACCCTCGTTGCAGTGAAATCAGAAGCTTTGAAACGATTGAAGCCGCTAAAGTAGTAGAAGCTAACGAAAAACTGTATGTGAACTATGAGGAGGGCTTTATCGGAACAAGTCTGAAAAAGGATGAGTTTGTGAGTAACTGTTCTGATATTGACGATGTTATCATCTTCTTTAAGGATGGAAAATATAAGGTGGTGAAAGTGGCAGACAAGCTGTTCGTCGGTAAAAATATTCTTCATCTGGCTATCTTTAAAAGAAACGATACACGTACCATCTACAATGCAGTTTATCGTGACGGTAGAACAGGTGCATTTTATATGAAGCGCTTTGCCGTTACCGGTACTACCAGGGATAAAGAATATGATCTGACGCAGGGAAAACCTAATTCAAAAGTGGTGTATTTCAGTGTGAATCCCAATGGTGAAGCAGAAGTAATACGTATTGCCCTGAAACCGAAACCCCGATTGAAAAACCTTTTGTTTGAAAAAGACTTTAGTGATATTGCTATAAAAGGGCGTCAGTCCATGGGTAATATTCTGACTAAAAATGATATTCTGAGGATTACCCTGAAGCATAAAGGAGGCTCAACGTTGGGAGGTCGTAATGTTTGGTTTGACAGGGATGTTTTGCGCCTCAATTACGACAACAGGGGTGAATTCCTTGGCGAGTTTCAAAGCGATGATCAGATTTTGGTGATTACTAAGACAGGGGATTATTATACGACAAATTTTGACCTGACAAATCACTATGATGCTGATACAAAGATTATTGAAAAGTATGATGCTGATAAGATATGGTCGGTTGCTTTGTTTGATGCAGAGCAGAATTTCCCATACCTGAAGCGATTTACCCTTGAACCGTCTCAAAAGAGAGTGAATTTTCTGGGAGATAACCCGGCTTCCACCATGTTGCATATCTCCAGTGAAGTTTATCCCCGGTTCGAAATTATATTCGGAGGTAAAGACACTGAAAGGGATCCTATAACTCTTGATGTGGACGAATTTATCGGCATCAAAAGTTGTAAAGCCAAAGGGAAACGCATTTGTACCTGGGAAATTGCATCCGTTAATGAGTTGGAGCCAACCCGTTATCCTGAACCGGTTGAGACCGAGGAAAGTGAATGGGAAGAAAATGGAACAGAAGACATA
>JAUZOL010000325.1 GCA_030706455.1 Bacteroidota bacterium | reverse complement strand
GCCGAATGGAGCGAAAGAAAGCAATGGCATTACGACTCCGGAAAAAACGGAAAACCAACATCGCATTATAAATATTTCTGAAGCTTCCATGACGGTTCAGTTGCCGGCAGCATCAAAGGCTACGGGGGCCGCTGTGGTGATTTGCCCGGGTGGCGGTTATATTGGAGAAGCGGCATTTCATGAAGGATATCAGTTTGCTGATTGGCTCAATGAACATGGAATTGTCGGAATCGTATTAAAATATCGCTTACCGAATGGACATTCTGATATTCCTTTAACCGATGCAAAGCGTGCAATGCGTCTCGTTAGAGCTCATGCCAGCGAATGGAATATTGATATGAAGAAGATTGCTATTGCAGGTTTTTCTGCCGGAGGTCATTTGGCGTCTACCCTGGGTACTCATTTTGATGATGGAGATGCCAAGGCGTCCGATCCGGTTGAGCGCTTCTCCTCGCGTCCTGATTTAATGCTTCTGTTCTATCCGGTTGTGTCTATGAAGAAAAATGTAACTCATGCCGGATCAAGATCTAACCTTTTAGGGCCGAATCCGGCTCTGGAACTTGAAAATCTGTATTCGAACGAGTTGCAAGTAAAAGCAAATACACCACCAACGATTCTGTTTCTTAGCGATGATGATGGTGCAGTTCCTCCTGCAAATAGCATTCAGTTCTATTATGCTTTAAAGGAGAAGAAAATCCCTTCATCCATGGCGATATTTCCAACCGGAGGTCATGGCTGGGGAATGAGAACGAATGTCTCTTTCTGGCAAATATGGAGAGAAATGCTTGTCGATTGGTTTGTCAAATATCAGTTTGTAAAGCAATAAATAAAAAAATAGTAGTACAGAGAGAATCATACTTTACGAGTGAAGCAATGTTTCTCTCTTTTTTAATAGTTGTTTTTTGAAAATTAAATGATTATAGATATGAGAAAATTTGTTTTTATAGCAGTGTTAAGTTTATTTGCTGCGAGCTTATTTGCTCAGCAGGAACCTATGGCAAAGGCAGCTCTTGAGAAAGCCGTTGGCATGATGAAAAGTTCACCGATTAAAATAGTTTTTGCTACTACGATTGAATCGGCTTCAAGCAAAAAGAAAAATAATGTATCGGGAACATTGGTTGTGATGGGTAATAAATTTCATCTGACAATGAATGGGACGGAAGCCTATTTTGATGGTAAAACGCAATGGGTGTATGTGCCGGAGAGCAATGAGGTGACAATTTCTACCATTTCGGCACGGGATCAGAAGCAAATGAACCCACTTTCGGTATTGTCGCAATACAGCGGAAAGGATACGAAAATCATGTATAGTCGTGAAGCCAGCACTTCCGCCAATCAGGTTGCAATTGATCTGTTTCCAACTTCAAAATCAGCTAACGAGTTTCGTATTCTTGTAAAACTTGATAAGCGTTCAAATGCACCGCAAACGTTACAACTTTTCGGCCGTGATGGATCGAAAACAACCGTGACGATCAAATCTTTTCAGAAAATATCCGCTGATAACAAGAGTTTTACGTTTGATTTGAAAGCACATCCCAAAGTAAGTGTGAACGATTTGCGCTAATTGTTCTTTTTTACTTTCTTTTTGTATATTCTTTATGCAGTGCAAACGTTTGCTTTGATATATTATCAAAAACAAACGTTTGCAATGTTATCTGAAAATTTGTTGCCATACATTTGTCACTGAATTTATCTCTGAGCAGTCGATGCGCTTATGATAAATTAGTTTAAGTGTTAACAATAAATCTTTTTATGCATGAAGAATTTGAATGTTCTTTCTACGCTCCCCTCGCGTAGATGGTGGACAATGCTCCTTGCCCTTCTCTTTGCAATGAGTATTTCCGCTCAAACAATTTCTGTGAAAGGCGTTGTGAAAGATGCCAAATCAGGAGAAACAATTGTAGGTGCTAACGTCATCGTTAAAGGCACCACTACGGGAACGGTTACCGATTTTAACGGTAATTTCTCACTCAATGCTCCTTCCAATGCAACTTTAGTCGTAAAATATGTCGGCTATCAGGATGCAGAATTACCCGTTGCGGGAAAATCCAATCTAGTTATTAATTTACAGGAAAGCTCGATTGCTTTATCAGAAGTAGT
>JAUZOL010000324.1 GCA_030706455.1 Bacteroidota bacterium | reverse complement strand
GGTGGCGCACCTTTCATCTTTTTCCCCGGATTTGGCGGTGGCGGCGGTGATTTTGGAGGCAGCGGAGGCTCCGATTTTGGGGGTTTCGGTGGCTTTGGCGGCGGCGATTTCGGCGGCGGCGGTGCCAGTGGCAGTTGGTAAATCTAAACAGATTATAGAATCAAGAGCCAAGAATCAAGAAGATGCTTTCTTGATTCTTGGCTCGTGGTTCTATAATCTGTTTAGATTTACCAGCTGCCACTGGCACCGCCGCCGCCGAAATCGCCGCCGCCAAAGCCACCAAAACCTCCAAAATCGGAGCCTCCGCTGCTTCCAAAATCACCGCCACCACCGCCAAATCCGGGGAAAAAGATGAAAGGTGCGCCACCACCGGAACCATTGGAACCGTAGCTGGAATAACGGTTTCTACGAACAAACCCGATTATAAACAGAATAAAGAGTGGAATCAGAAAGAATATCCATGAGTAGTTTTTATCTTTCTTCTTTATCTGATCGGCTTTGAACTGTCCGGAACAGATCCCTATAACAACATCAATTCCTTTATTTACACCACCATAAACATTATTGTTGCGAAATTCCGGAATCATTACATCGTTGATAATTTTACTCGAAATGGCGTCGGTGATGTGCTCTTCCAAACCATATCCGACGGAAATACGCACATGTCCACGCTCACCATTCGCCTGTTTGGGAACAATCAGAATCATCAAACCGTTGTTGATACCCTTTTGCCCCACTTTCCAGTCCATCGCCAAACGGTCCGTAAAATCGGTAATGTCATATCCTTTTATATCACTGATGGTTACAACAGCAATTTGTGTGGAAGTTGAATCATTGTAAGCTACTAATTTTCTTTCAAGAGCATTGGCTTGTTCAGGAGAAAAAAGGTTTGCCAAATCGTTTACCAAACGTGGAGGATCAGGACGTTTCGGAAAATCCTGAGCAAATGACATTTGCCCCAACAGCAAAAGCAATAAAACTGCTATATATTTTATAGTTCTCATATTCAATGTTTTCCAAATGAAATTTCGTCCGGCAATTCGTTCACGTCATCACTTTGGTAAGGAAAATATTCTTTCAATTTTTGACCTGTAGCAAGAATTCCTGATGCCAACCCCTCTTTGTAATGATTTTCTGCAAACATATCCAACATACTGGATTTCAATTCATCCCAAAAATGTTGCTGTACATGTTCGTGTATTCCGCTGTCACCGACAATTGCCAGTTTTTTGCTTTTAACAGCCAGATAAAACAACACACCATTGTGCTGTGCCGTGTTAGCCATTCCAAGCTTCCTAAAAACTTTAGTGGCACGCTTCAATGCATTGCCAAAGCAATAATTTTCGAGATGAACACGTATTTCGCCGGATGTATTTTTTTCAGCTTCGGCAATCGCTTCCATGATTTCTCCCTGCTCATGAAGAGAAAAAAATTCAGTAACATCCATATTTAATTGATTTATAGGTAAAAAAATGACACATAAGTGCATGTTCATTGTACTTATGTGTCAAAAAATATCTTAGAACTTAACCTGGGGTGCTTTTTCTGCGCCTTCAGAAGCTTTGAAATAACCCTTTTGTTCAAAACTACCCATACCTGCAATTATGTTGGCAGGAAACTTACGAATAGAAGCGTTAAATTCAAGGGCTTTATCATTATATTTTCGACGTTCAACCGCAATACGGTTTTCCGTTCCTTCCAGTTGCGATTGCAAAGCCAGGAAGTTTTCATTTGCCTTCAGGTTAGGATATTGTTCCACACTTACCATCAAACGCGACAAAGCGCCTGAAAGACCGTCCTGAGCCTTCTGAAAAGCAGCTATATTGCTTTCATTCAGCTTTGTAGGATCAATAGTTACTGAGGTTGCTTTCGCACGTGCTTCAATTACTTCGGTCAAGGTTTTTTCTTCATGTGTGGCATAACCTTTCACGGTTGCTACCAGGTTCGGAATCAGGTCGGCACGACGCTGATACACGTTTTCCACATTCGACCACTGAGCTTTAACACCTTCTTCCTGAGATACAAAGCCATTGTATTTTCCTACTCCCCAAAAAATAAATATGGCAATTACAGCTACAACTGCCACCAAAATAATCAATCCTTTTTTCATACGTTAAT
>JAUZOL010000323.1 GCA_030706455.1 Bacteroidota bacterium | reverse complement strand
TTTAATCTTCAATATGAAAAATGAATTCAACATTGCCGGTAAAGTGATCGTAATCACCGGCGGGACTGGCGTACTTGGCAGTTCTATCAGTAAACACCTGGCTGCCCAGGGGGCAAAAGTTGCTATTTTGGGACGTGATGCAGTAAAAGGCAAAGCCCTTGAAAATGAAATCAAAGCAGAAGGTCACGAAGCTCTGTTTTTAGTCTCTGATGTTCTCAACATTGATATCCTGCAACAAAATCATGACGAAATCAAGGCTAAATTCGGTCCTGTAGACGTTCTTATCAATGCCGCCGGTGGAAACCGTGCAGGAGCCAACGTTCTTCCCGAACAATCATTTTTCGATCTTGACTTAGAGCAATTGCGTCAGGTTATCGATCTGAACCTTTATGGAACCATCTACCCTACCCGCGTTTTCACAAAAGAAATGGTAGATCGCAAAGAAGGGAATATCATCAACTTCACATCGGCAACCGTTGCCCGCCCGATGACACGCGTTATTGGTTATTCCGCCGCAAAAAGCTCTATTCAGAACTTTACAAAATGGCTGGCAGTGGAATATTCTCAGAAATACGGTGATAAAATCAGGGTCAATTCTATTTGCCCGGGTTTCTTTCTGACTGAACAAAACCGTACTTTATTGACCAACGAGGACGGATCATTAACTCCTCGTGGAAACAAAATCATCAATTCCACACCTTTTGGTCGTATGGGTGTTGCCGACGAGCTCAACGGAACCATCCAATGGTTGTGTAGCGATGCTTCTCGCTTCGTTAACGGACAAAACATCATCGTTGACGGAGGCTTCGATGCCTATTCGGGAGTTTAAATAGTAACGAGTAATGAGTGTTGAGTAACGAGCAATCGGTTTCTCATTCTCGGATTTTCAAATTGACTAATTTTCAAATTGAACAAAATGATTTACGGTTTTGAACAGTCCATGCGTTGGTATGGGCCAAAAGATACGGTAACCCTGCAGGACATCCGCCAAAGCGGCTGCACAGCGGTTGTCTCCTCGCTACACCACATTCCCACAGGCGAAGTATGGAGCGTGGAAGAGATTCAGAAATACAAGAAAGTAATTGAAGATGCCGGACTGGCATGGCACGTAGTGGAAAGTGTGAATGTACACGAAGACATTAAACGTCGCACAGGCAACTATCTTCAATACATTGAAAACTACAAAACTACGTTACGCAACCTCGCTCAATGCGGAGTTGACGTAGTAACATACAACTTTATGCCGGTGCTCGACTGGGTTCGTACCGACCTGTCGTACACTCTTGCTGACGGTTCAAAAGCAATGTATTTTGATCGTTACGCATTCCTTGCGTTCGATGTGTTTGTACTGCAACGCGAAGGAGCACGCGAAGAACTTTCGGATGAAGATTTCGAGCAAGTAAAGAAACGCTACGAATCAATGACCGACGAAGATATGAACCGTATTCTGAGCGTGATTCTCTCCGGCATTCCCGGTGAAGGCAAAGCATTCACGGTAGAATACGTATTGGAACAATTAGCAAAATATAAAGATTTTGATGCCAATAAAATGCGTGAACACCTGATTTTGTTCCTCAAAGAAGTGATTCCGGTAGCAGAAGAAGTTGGTGTCAAAATGGCCAGTCACCCTGACGATCCTCCCTTCCCTATTCTCGGCCTGCCGCGTATTGCCAGCCGTGAGGAAGATTATGCTGCGCTTGCCGAAGCAGTTCCTTCTACTGCAAACGGCATCTGTTTCTGCACCGGATCGCTGAGTGTACGCCGTGAGAATGATCTTGTAAAAATGAGCCAGCGTTTTGCCGACAGAATCCACTTCGTGCACCTGCGCAGTACCGAATGGATTGACGACAACCGCTTTTTCGAAGCCAACCATCTTGAAGGAAGCGTGAATATGTTTGGTGTAATGAGTTCGTTTATCGAAACCATGCAAAAACGCCAGATTTCCCTTCCCCTCCGTCCCGACCACGGACACCAGATGCTTGACGACCTGGCGAAACCTCAGATCTTCTACGGATACTCTCTCCTTGGCCGTATGAAAGGTTTAGCAGAATTAAGAGGATTAGAGATGGGCATTGCCAAGTCTCTCTATCCCTCAAAATAAAACAAATACATCGTTCGCAAACTCAAGGTTACCTTCTCCGTT
>JAUZOL010000322.1 GCA_030706455.1 Bacteroidota bacterium | reverse complement strand
TTTGTGTTGATACTTCCTGTTGAGACACACGGCCGTGTGTCTTTACAGGGAATCGCATCAATCAGATTCCCAACGATTTTTTCACCGCATCTACTTTTGCTTCGGCCGCAGCATTCACGGCGTCATATTCGTCGCGACTGTTCAGTGTACCGCGCACTTCGACGTAGAATTTGATTTTCGGCTCGGTTCCCGAAGGTCTTACCGAAATTTTAGTACCGTCGGTGGTAAAGTATTGCAGAACGTCGCTGGTAGCCGGCATTACCAAATCGGTAATAGTACCTGCAGCAACGTCAGTTTGTTTCAGCGTTTTGTAATCTTTGATGAAGGCAACCGGTGATCCGGCAATCTCTTTCGGTGGGTTGGTGCGAAAATCGCTCATCATCTGTTTGATTTCGTCTGCTCCTGATTTGCCCTTACGAACAATAGAGATCCCTTTTTCTTTGCCGAATCCATATTCGAGGTAGATGTCCTGAAGCATTTCGTAGAGTGTCTTGCTGTTGTCTTTTGCCCAGGCAGCAATCTCCGCCATTAATGAACAGGCAGAAATGGCATCCTTGTCGCGAACAAAATCCTGTGCAAGAAATCCATAACTTTCTTGTCCACCTCCGTTTTTTTGGCGTTTGCCTTGGAACTCACGTATCAGGGCAGCAATCCATTTAAATCCGGTGTAACAATCGAAACACTCCACGCCGTTCTTTTCTGCGAGCTCTTTGATGATTTCAGTAGTTACAATGGTTTTTACGGCAAATTCGCTACCTGTAATTTTGCCCAGTTCTTTCCAACGGCGAATCAGGTAATACATGAAAATAAGAGCCGTCTGGTTACCATTTACCAAAATCCATTCTCCTTTGTCATTCTTCACCGCTATGCCTAAGCGGTCTGCATCAGGGTCGGAAGCCATCACAATGTCAGCATCCACAGCTTTTGCCTTTTGAATCGCCATATCGAGAGCTGCTGGTTCTTCGGGGTTAGGAGAGACAACAGTTGGAAAATCACCACTTACCACATCTTGTTCAGGAACATGAATTACGTTAGTAAATCCAAGTTTGTCAAGCATGCGCGGAATTAACTGTCCACCAGTTCCATGAATCGGAGTATAAACAATTTTCAAATCCTTGTTGCGGGCAATAGAATCCGGAGACAAAGAGATCGTTTTGATTTTGTCGAGATAAATGCTGTCAATTTCTTCTCCGATAATTTCGATTAGAGCAGGGTTTCCTTTGAATTTTATTTCGTCGACGTTTTTGATATTCTCTACCTCTTTAATCACATTCACATCGTGCGGGGCAATCATTTGTGCACCGTCGTTCCAGTAAGCCTTGTAGCCATTGTATTCTTTCGGGTTGTGAGAGGCCGTAATGATTATACCGCTCTGGCAGCCTAAATGACGGATGGCAAAAGATGCTTCCGGGGTAGGGCGAAGATCTTCAAAAAGATACACTTTGATGCCATTGGCAGAAAATATATCGGCAGATATTTCGGCAAACTTGCGGCTATTGTTGCGACAGTCGTGCCCGATCACTACTTTAATTTCGGGTAAAGAACCGAATTCTTTCTTCAGGTAATTTGACAAGCCTTGTGTTGCGGCACCCACAGTGTATATGTTCATTCGGTTCGTGCCAACACCCATTATTCCGCGAAGTCCGCCTGTTCCAAACTCAAGGTCTTTATAAAAGGCTTCGATGAGGTCTGTTTTGTCGGAAGAAGCGAGCATTTTTTCTACTTCCTGTTTGGTGGCTTCGTCATAGTTGCCGGTGAGCCACTGTTGGGCTTTTTTCTCAACTATCGCGAGTAATTCTTTGTCTTCCATTTACATATTTGTTTTGAAAATTTCGGGTTAAATATACAACAAACAACTAATTCTCACAATATTCGGTTTTGATTTTTATGATTAAAAAATTGTGCAGGAGTCTCGGGTTCTGTTACAATTTTGTATATTTGCAATAACAACCGTTGAGGCATATTAGAGACAAACACCTCTATAACTGCTTTGAAATGTGGGAGAAGCTTGAATAGGTAAAAAATCATATTTAGTAAAATGTGATATAAACCCGATTTTGGTTACCTTGCTTGGTTGTACTGGTTGACAATTAAAGAACAAATTATTTACAAATGAAACCAACATTGTTTTTACTGGCTGCAGGTATGGGTAGCCGCTACGGAGGTCTAAAACAATTAGACGGATTAGGAC
>JAUZOL010000321.1 GCA_030706455.1 Bacteroidota bacterium | reverse complement strand
GCCAAAGAAAATTTCTTTAGAAAATTCCTTTGTAACAGTTTTTGTTACTTTAGGAGCGGGAACCTTAACAAATACAGTATCGTGTTTTACAACTTCTTTGATTTGGATTACTGGTTCTGGAGCAGGTGCGGGAGCTGCTTTAGATGTTGCTTTGAAGTGGTATGTAAAACCAATCTGGAAAGCTGTAAAGTCATCAAAGAAAAGACCAGCTTTTACACCGTTGAATTTATCTGACACTGCATTGGTTGCTACTTCTGCATTCAGATCAAATTGTTTCGATAAATGGAATGTTCCAATTAAACCGGCACGAACGATAGGAGTAACAAGTCTCTTGTTGTCTATTTCATGAGAAGAACGATAACCAAGACCAATACCACCAAATGCAGTTACGTCGAAAATACGATCTGGGTTGTAACCGCCCCACCAGTTGCTCAAGTTTACAGTAAGATCTCCGGTAAGATTCATGCTCCACCATGTAGGATATAAAGTGTTGGTCACTGGGCTTGTTTGATTCCAGTGATAACGAGACCAACCTAGTTCTCCACGTAACCCAATAATTGGACTAAAATCATATCCTAACCCAAAAGTTGACATAGGACTGCCATTCCTTCTCAAAGAAATCTTGTTTCCGCTGGTTAGAATGTTGTTTCCCTCTCCTAAAAATAAGTTATAACCGGTATAGAGACTCATATACCAACCAGGCTGAAAAGTAGCTTTTGTATCAGCTTTTTTGTCAGCTTGAGCATTTGCTACTGCAATAAATGCAAAGAGTAGCAATCCACATGTGATAATTTTTTTCATTTTTCAAAAATTTTAATTAAACAACAGCTTGATTTTTTTCACTTTATACTCTATGGTAAATCTAAGAATATTTTCTTAAAATTAGAATTCTTAATACCGGAATTTGCCTGCAGCTAATTTGAAGAAAATAATTTTTCTTTCATGCAAACAAGTTCGAAATGTGCAAAAACAGTAGATTTTTGTACTATTCGTCAAAAAAATTTAAGACAAAGATAGCGCTAATTTTATATCTGACTTTCTGAATATAGTTAAAAAAAATCAAATCAAAAAAGGACTGAATGATAATTTGTGAAAATACAAACAATCAATAAGATATAGGTGGTAAAAATCCACAAGTCCCCATTATTACAAATGTTTATGCGATGATATAAACTCAAAATGGATTTGAAATTGCATTATATTTAGTTATGTTAAGTATTCTGACTTTAAATATTAGCACGAAAAATTGAACGTTTATTGATTAAATAGCAATTGAAGTGTTAAGAATGAATTTATTTGATTCTATTCTGATACTTATTTTTGGTTATGAATCGCAATTCCATTCGCCACCAACAATGCGTTTATGGATGGTTCCTTTCCTCTGAATTGTTTGTATAAGCTCATGGGTTTTTCGGATCCTCCTTTGGAAAGAATGTTATTGCGGAAAGAATTAGCTATGTCCTGATTAAAGATTCCGGCACTTTGAAAGGCGGCAAAAGTATCGGCAGCCAGTACTTCAGCCCATTTATAACTGTAGTATCCAGCGGCATACCCACCTGAGAAGATATGTCCGAATGCAGAGCTTATACACGTATTTTCAATAGACGGTAATAATTGAGTCTGTATTTCTGCATGTTTTTCAAATTCAATTACATTAGCCGAAAGTTCTTTTTCTAACATATGCCATGCCATATCAATGAAGCCAAAATTCAACTGACGTACGCATTGATATCCTACATTGTAATTTTCAGCATCTTTGATTTTTTGAATCATTTCAAAAGGGATTAATTCTTTCGTTTGATAATGGAATGCAAAATCATCAAGGAATTCTTTTTCAACGGCATAGTTTTCCATGAACTGAGAGGGGCATTCTACAAAATCGCGATATACAGACGTTCCCGAGAGTGATAGATACATTGTGTTGGAAAAAATGCCATGTAGGGCATGTCCAAATTCATGAAGGAATGTTTTCACTTCGTCGAAGGAGAGGAGAGCCGGCTTTGTTTTTGTAGGACGGGTAAAATTCATAATCAGGCTAATATGAGGGCGATGATTGTCCTCTCTGTCTTTCCATTGCCATTTGAATTCTGTCATCCATGCACCCGGTCGCTTTCCTTGTCGGGGAAAAAAGTCAGTGTAGAGTAGGGCAAGGTATTGTCCATCTTGATCAAATACCTCAAAAGTTTTTACTTCCGGGTGATAAACGGGAATATTCGCGTT
>JAUZOL010000320.1 GCA_030706455.1 Bacteroidota bacterium | reverse complement strand
CGCCATCCGGGCCTCCTTTCTGCACAAATTTTTCGCGGTGGAAGTGCATCGATCCCTGACCGCCCTTTCCGGAACGGCAAAAAATCTTCACATAATCTACAAAATTGGTTTCAGCCATATAAATCGGTTGATTTTATTTTTCATTTCTATCTTCTCCATGAATCGGAGTAATCATCATCTTCGCGGTACACTCTTTCCAAACGTACCTCAACAGCATTCTTATGAGCAATAAGCCCTTCATTTTCAGCCATTATCTCAATAGCGTTGCTCAACATCGACAATCCTTCGCGGGATAGTTCCTGATAAGTTATTTTTTTGGTAAAGCTGTCGAGATGCACCCCGCTGTACGCTTTCGCATAACCATTGGTTGGCAGTGTATGATTTGTTCCCGAGGCATAATCGCCGGCGCTTTCGGGACTGTATTCTCCCAAAAATACCGAACCTGCATTAACAATCCTCTCAGCCACCACCGTGTAGTTATGCGTCATGATAATCAAATGCTCCGGTGCATATTCATTCGTAAACGCGATAGCTTCTTCAATATCTGGAATATAGATAATCTTGCTATGTTGTAACGCTTTTTCAGCCAAATCTTTGCGGGGCAATAGTTCGAGCTGCGATTTTACCTCCTCTTGAACCCCTACAATAAGCGACTCATCAGTCGTAATAAGAATCGACTGGCTATCAACACCATGTTCCGCTTGCGAAAGCAGATCAGCAGCAATATAACGCGGCTTGGCCGTATGATCGGCAATAATTGCCACTTCCGATGGTCCGGCTGGCATATCAATGGCCGTATTCTTGAGGCTTACCAATTGCTTGGCCGCCGTTACGTACTGATTTCCTGGACCGAATATTTTATACACCTTGGGCACGCTTTCTGTCCCATACGCCATAGCTGCAATTGCCTGTGCACCACCAATTTTAAATATTTTGGTAACACCACACAAGTTGGCAGCATACAAAACTGCGGGGTGAATTTTACCTTCGGCATTGGGTGGAGAGCAAAGTACAATTTCTTCACAACCAGCCAACTGAGCCGGGATTGCAAGCATCAGCACTGTCGAAAACAGAGGAGCTGTACCACCCGGAATATACAAACCGACTTTTTGGATGGCTACCCGTTTTTGCCAGCAGCGCACCTCCGGAATCACATTCATGTAAGGAAGCTCATCGTTTTGGGCATCATGAAACTTTTCGATGTTCCGTTTTGCCTGCGAAATAGCTTCTTTCAACAAGTGAGGCACCAAAGTTTCTGCTTCTGCTATTTCTTCTGCACTTACCTGCAACGTGGGTAACTGAACTTTATCAAATTTCAGTTCATAGTCAAAAACAGCTTTATCGCCGTTCTGACGAATATTTTCCAAAACTTCACCCACAGTACCAAACAGACTGGTAGTATCTATTTCAGGGCGTTTGAGTAGTTCCGGCCACTCCTGTCTCGACGGCTTTTTTACAATTTGCATAATTCTTATCTTAACAAGCGAAAGCGCTTTTCTTACATAATCATTTTTTCAATTGGCAATACCAATATACCTTCTGCTCCCAGTGATTTCAGTTTTCCGATAATCTCCCAGAAACGTTTTTCAGGCAATACCGAGTGCATCGAACTCCAACCTTCTTTTGCCAGTGGCATAATGGTCGGACTGGTAATACCGGGCAACACGGCTATAATGTCTTCAATGTTTTCATTCGGAGCATTCAGCAAAATATATTTCTTGCCTTCGGCTGCCTGCACAGCATCAATGCGAAACATCAGCTCATTGAGAATTTCTCTTTTTTCGGCAGAAAGCCCCGGATTCCCAATCAGCACAGCTTCCGACTTCATCACCACTTCTACCTCTTTCAGATGATTACTAACCAGTGTACTACCGGAGCTAACAATATCAAAAATGGCATCCGAAAGACCAATACCAGGAGCAATTTCCACAGATCCCGTAATAACGTGACAATGAGCACTGATGCCTTGTTTTTTAAGGAAGGTATTCAGGATATGAGGATAAGAAGAAGCTATTTTCTTTCCTTCAAACCAGCTAACACCCTTATAATCTTCTTCTTTAGGGATAGCCAATGACAAACGGCATTTACTGAAACCCAGTCGTTTCTCAATAGTTGCGTTCTCGTTGCGCTCTACAAATTCATTTTCGCCCACTATGCCCACATCAGCAACACCATCGGCTACCGATTGAGGAATATCGTCATCTCTCAAAAACAGGACTTCAACAGGGAAGTTG
>JAUZOL010000032.1 GCA_030706455.1 Bacteroidota bacterium | reverse complement strand
CATTGTTTGAAGCTCCTGACGAAAGGAAGGGGCAAGTTTGGACAATTTAGCTTGACGAGCGCCGGTTTTTTGAGCGAAGCGGGCATAGCCTTGACTTTTTTGCTTCCTTTTTGTGGCAAGACAAAAAGGAAGTCGGGGTCACAGGGGCAGAAGCCCCTTGTCTAATGTTTAAATGTGTAATCTTTGTTTGGTCGGGTGAACGTGTTCATTTTTAATAATACTTAGAACGCGTATCTCGTTACCGTCACTGTTTTTGCTTGCTTTTTGCGTCAAAAAGCAAGACCTGCCGCAGGCAAAGAACAAATTAAGAATGGTGAAGAATTGTTTTTTGAAATATCTGTACGGCAACTTGTACATAAAGTATAATATGTTAATCCTTTGAGGCAAGCTAAATTGAGATGTGCTTGCGAAAGTTGAATAATAATGAGACTATGAGTGTGGAAAACGAAGAACAGGAAATGACGTTTTGGGACCATTTGGAGGCGTTGAGGTGGACGCTTTTCAGAGCGGTGGTAGCTATTGTGTTGATGATGGTGGTGGTTTTTTGTGCCAAAGAATGGGTGTTTGATGTCATATTTGCTCCCAAAAACTCCACATTCTATATGTACAAATGGCTGGATATCATTGGCCAGAACCTGCATATTTCATCGCTTCGTTTTGAAGATTTCAACCTGAAACTGGTCAATTACGAACTTACCGGCCAGTTTATGGTGCACCTTAATATTGCTTTCTGGTTGGGACTCATACTCTCTCTTCCCTATATTGCATATGAATTGTGGCGTTTTGTGAGCCCCGCGCTTTATCCGAACGAACGGCGTCCAATCGTGTGGACTTTTGTTTCCGGCGGCTTGCTTTTCTTTCTCGGAGTACTGATTTCTTATAGCTTGATATTCCCGATTGCAATACGTTTTTTCTTCACCTATCAGGTTAGTCCAGATATTGTAAACATGGTGTCGCTGAGCTCATATATCAGCCTGTTTACAACCACATTGATCTGTATAGGTGCGGTTTTCGAACTGCCGATTCTGGTTTATCTGCTTTCGAAGTTCGGTATTCTGAAACGTGAATTTATGCGAAAGTACCGCCGTCATGCAGTGGTAATTATTGCGATTCTGGCCGGCATTATTACCCCTGCCGACCCTTTCTCGATGATTGCGGTCTGTATTCCCCTTATCCTGCTTTATGAGGCCAGTATTTACGTGTGTAAGAAATAATTCCGCCTCACGCATATGATTCAACCGGACGAACAGCTAAAGTCTTTTATACGACAACATGCAGATGATGATACTCATAAGCTGTTGCTTGCATCATCCCGATATCCGGGTGTCGATGTGGAATTTGCTGTGCGACAAATAGAAGGCAGGCGTAAAGCGAAAGAAAAATTTCCCTCACTCGTCGAAAACGAAGATTTTATTTATCCGGTCAAACTTTCGATGGAGCAATGTTCTTCGGAATTGACGGCTCAGTACAAAGCGTCATTGGTGGAAGGTCTTTCGGTTGCTGACCTGACGGGCGGTTTAGGCATTGACGCCATGTTTATGTCTGCTCAGAGTGCGGGATATTGTTACGTGGAGCGTAATGCCGAATTAGAACAAATAGCGGCTCATAATTTCAGCGTTTGCGGAGCCACGGTGAAATCTTATTGTGACGATGGTATTGAGTTTCTGGCGAAGGCGAATCGTCGTTTTGATTGCATCTATATTGATCCGGCCCGTCGCGATGGAAACAAAAATAAAGTGATCCGACTGGGCGATTGCGAGCCCGATGTACCTTCTGCTTTGCCTGTTTTATGGCAATATGCAGATAAAATTCTTGTCAAAGCCTCACCCATGCTGGATATTACGCAAGCTGTGAAAGAGTTGGGTTGTGTGAGCCGGGTGCACGTGGTTGCCGTGAAAAATGAATGTAAGGAACTGCTTTTTGAATGCAGCCCGGGTGCTGCATCATATTCCATCATTTGCGCGAATCTGGATGCGGAGCGTCTCTCTTCATTTTCTTTCACTCCGGAAGAAGAATCGCAGTCTGTCGTTGATTTTGCGGATGCACTTTCTGCTTATCTCTATGAGCCGAATGCGGCTATAATGAAAGCCGGAGCTTTTCGCTTAACAGGCAAACATTTCGACCTGAATAAATTGCATCCAGATACGCACCTTTATACTTCGGATGCGTTGCTGTCCGACTTTCCCGGGAGGGTATTCCGTATTGTAGCGGCCGGTGCGATGAATAAACAAACGATGAGGGAGAATCTGCCGGATAGGAAAGCGAATATTGCGGTGCGTAATTTCCCCTCGAAACCCGAAGAAATCAGGAAGAAGTTTGGTTTGTCTGATGGAGGATCTGTTTATTTGTTTGCTGTGACGATGTTTGGAGGCAAAAAACAGGCGGTTTTTTGTCAAAAGAACTAATTTAGTCATAATACTTTCTGTTTTCTTATTCACAAAAAGCCTCTTTTTTTTTAGCTAAAAAAATTGTATCATTGCATATCTGTTCACAAACAATATTTTTTGTGGCCGAACAGGTGTTTTGTTGGATGATAATTTTTTATCTGGTTGTGTGTTAGGTATTTAAAATGTATAGGCGATGAAGACAATTAATGTTCCTTATGTAGATCGTTTGGATGATGCATCCATAGAGTCGGCAGCCGATATTCTTACAGAAGAGGGCAGTGCCGGAAGTATCGACAGTATAAACTGGCCGGAACAATATCCCTATAAACCAATTACTTCGTTCCGAATTGCCCGTTCGGCAACTACAATCCTTATAAAATATACTGTTAACGGAAATGTTCTTTGCGCAGTTTACAGCAAAGATCAGCAGCCGGTATGGAAAGACAGTTGCGTGGAATTTTTCTGCAAAAGAGCCGATCAGGACGGTTACATGAATTTTGAATTCAATTGTATCGGTACCTGCTATTCTGCCAAACATATTACCCGTCATGAGTCGGAGTTGCGCACTCCGGAAGAGTTGCAACAGATCTTGCGTTATCCCTCTATCGGTACAAAAGCTTTTCAGGAACTGGAAGGCATGTTTGAATGGGAGTTGACTGTTGCCATTCCATTCTCGTTGCTTGGTGTTGATCCTGCAAACTTACCCGAAAAGATATTGGGTAACTTCTACAAATGTGCCGATGATACAGCCTTTCAGCACTATTTAAGCTGGAACCCAATTACAACTCCGGCACCCGATTTTCACCGTCCTGAATTCTTTGGCGAACTGACATTTGTTTAGCCTAAAGTCTTCAAAATAAGAGTGTTGTTTCGTTATTGGATGATTGTGTTGATGAGAAAAATGATGGCGTCGCTGACGCTTGTGATGTTGATGGTTTGTCTGGCAGGTTGTAAAACAGCAGGCATATCCCAGTCTGAAAAGGAAGCTAAATCGGCCTCTCTTTCAACTGTTCCCCGAAGGATAAAGGTTCCATACCTAAAGCAGTTGGATGGGAAAACGCCGGATGTTGCAATTGCGATTCTGAATCTCAGAGGTACATCAGGTCGCATTGACTGTCTGAATTGGAGCGCTCAGTTTCCCTATAAGCCTTTGGTTACGTTTCGGATTGCCCGGTCCCGCACACATATTTTTATCAAATATACCGTGCAGGACGAACTGGTAAAGGCCGTTTATGGCAACGATCAGGATCCGGTTTGGAAAGATAGTTGTGTGGAGTTCTTCTGTAAACGAACCGACCAGACGGTTTATACAAATCTTGAATTTAACTGCATCGGAACCTGTTTGTCGGAGATTCATCCGTCAGCTACGCAATCGTATTACAGGCCTGAAAACGAGATGAAGCAAATTTTGCGTTATTCCACCCTTGGCAATAAAACCTTTGATGAAAAGCAGGGTAACTTCAATTGGGAATTGACGGTAGCTATTCCGTTTCAACTCTTAGGTGTCGATCCGTCTCATCTGCCGGAAAAAATCATGGGTAATTTCTACAAGTGTGGAGATGGTACCAGCCGGAAACATTATGTGAGCTGGAGCCCGATCGTAACCCCAAGTCCCAGTTTTCATCGCCCCGAATTCTTTGGCGAACTGCTCCTGCGCTAATCGTTCGATCTGTTTGAATCCGATTTGTGTTAGGCTGTTATTAGTCGTTGCTGCCTCTTGGTTTGTCTACACGACCAAATCGTGAGGGAGAGGAGAAAGGGTGCAGCGAACCAACGGTCAACGACAAAAAGGAGTTAATTCCAAGTCGCTGAGCTTGCATGCAAACTTCTTCTGCCGTTCAATCTTAGGCTTTATTGCGAGTAAGGGGTGCAGCGAACCAACGGTCAACGACTGAAAGGAGTTACTTTCAAGTCGCTGAAATTTCTTACATGCGAGTCGGAGCTCGCATCACCCAATACTTTTTTCGTAGGTTTCAATAATTACTCTGCTTGGGGCGTGTGTTTTGCTATGCCAATTGTTGGGCGTAGTCTCCGACTACGTCCTGTTTAGAAACAAAGCTCCTGCTTTGAATGCTGCAAGGCGGGAGCCTTGCTTTTATCCTCGACGTAGGCAGAGCCATACGCCGAACCAGAATCTGCATTGAACGCTACGATGAGCGGGGGGGGTAATTCCTTGCTTTTTTAGAACAAAAGTAGAAAAATCAACCTCGTCTCTCAAATCCTTCTTTTCTTATGCAAGCTTAAGAGTGTGTGTTACCAGTCGACCGTTGGTAATGCAATTAGATATTAATTTTTATCGATTTTATAAATTTATATCGTAATACAACTGTTAGTTATTCATGCAAATGCACATTTAAAAATAATTTAAAAATGTACAGACACCTAACTAATGACAAAAGCAATACAATAAACACACAAAGACTTATCATGGCTATTAAGAACTTTGATATACATATAATGTTAAATTGAATGATAAGTAGGATAATCAATGATAAACCAATTTCATATGTTGAATTTATAAATACATTAACAACGCTTTTATGTATGCTTGTGCCATAAAACTTTTTTTCTTTGGAAACTGGTTTGTCAAAAATATTTATTTTCGGTCCTTTAGCATCGTCTTCATTTTTAGAAGTTGAATGCTCTGATTTATCGTCAAATCCTTTTTTAAATGTAACAATAACTGTTATAATCGTTAGTAGAAACCCCAATAGAGTTGCTCCTACAGTTATTAATGAAATACCAAAACTAAATAAATTGTCTATTTTGGGTAATGTGAAAATAGTTTGTAAAAAAGGTTTGCATAGGGATAAACAAGTCCCAATAATCAGGACAAAGAGAATATCCCAAAATATTGCATAATCAATATATTTACGCATAGTCATTGATTAAATTTGTCGGTTTTCCGTTTGCAAGATAAAAGTCGAATTCCTTTCCAACAATACTTCTAAATTCAGCTGAGTTGTAGATGTTGTTATTAATTGGTATTCTAACATTGCTGATCACTTTGTTCTTTAGAAAGTCCAAATCAATAATTTCATCATTATCATTTGATTGATAACTCATTTTTAAATCATCTAAATACTCAATGTTTTTTTTATCCTTTCGCAGCCATTCGATTATTCCACGCGCGTAATCCGTACCTCTTATATTCTTTGTATAATTACCTTTATCGTCTTTTTGTCTTTTGAAAAACAGCTCTAGCCTGACATCTTTATATCCTGCATCATCATTGAGATTTTTGAGCGTTTTAAGCCAATTAGCTTTATTGTTATTTATTGCATTTACTTTTACAACAACAGAAAATACATTATCTAATTCTTTATCTAATTGTTCATAAGGCACTTTTAAATGTATAGTTGTTTCGGTGCTTTTTGCTATGGAAAATTCTTTTGCAATTTGTCTGATATAAAATTCTATATCGCTCAATCTTGGACCCTCACTGTTAAATTCAAACATTAGTATTGGGTCTCCATTCGTATTAAAGTTAATAACGTAATTAGTAACTTCAATAAATTGTTGATTGGTGACTTTTTTAATTTCTTCAATTATATCTTTCCCACCCCAAAGCATTGGAGCTTTATTCTTAATTAATGCAATTCGACCATAACATCTTTGACCTTTTTCTTCAAGTCTATTTGAAATAATAACTAATTTTCGATTGACTGAGTTTGCGCGATTCTCATGTCTATCAATTACTTTTTTGTCATTTGGAAGTTCGTCAGAATTAAGAATATGTATAATTCTCTTTAATAACTGAGAACTAGAACTATTATCTCCATTATAGGGTTTTAGTCTAATTGAAGCGTAATTAAATTCTAAAGTTGTCGTGTTCATATATGTTTTTAAAACTATAATGTATTGATAAATAGTGGTGTATCGTTTTTTTTGCTGCTTATAGCTAACGTTTGGCGTATGGGTATTTGGCGGTATATTCCCGTTGATCGTGATCGTTGGTTGTTGGAGCGAAACCTGGTAAACGCATGTCAGCCAGCCAATGGACATAGGCGTGTGTTAGGCGGTCGTTATTTTTTTATTTTCGCGTTTTGACTCAATATTTCTTTTGCTCCTTTTGTAATTGTCAAATAAGCGGGCGGCGTACCGTCTTCACCCATTTCAACAATGCCACATTCGTATGTGTAATCACCAGACTTAAAAATATAGCTGCAATTTCCACCATTACCATCTAACTCTTCTACTCCATTTTCGAAAATTGCATCAGGTTTTTCGTTCAATTTAGCTTGTAATTTCCATGACGCATATCTGAATTTTTGGTTTCCCATATCGTCAATTCGTATGCGGTACTTTGAAGTCTCCAAAACACAAACTGGTCTTTTAAAATTCCGCAATGACTCGTGTAGTGAGCTTTTTAGAATAGTAATCAGTTCTTCCTTTTTCTTCTTTTCAAATTGCGATTGATAATTTATCGCAATTAGTTTTCCTGTTGAGTTGAGCCATACTTCACCGTCTAAAAGCATAATTCCTCGCCAGCCCATTTCAGCCCAGTCTGTTTGTACTTTCGATTTTGTAATGAGAGTCAGAAGTTTGGTGTCAAAAATCTCGTCGAAACGTTTTAATAGTTCATTCTTGTTTTTGACTTCTGGAATAGGATATTCTCTAGTCAATGGGTAATTTACTAAACTACAGATTTTTTCTTTATTTTTCGTTTTTACTGTTTCAATGAAGTTCTGAATAATCTTTTGGTTCTTAATCGTCAAGTCTTGTCCAGATACTAATGTCAGGTTAAAACAAATGAGTATAAATGCTACAACTTTCTTCATGTTATTCACTTTCTTTTTTTTCTATAATGCCGCCTAACACGTATATATGTTGAGTTGAAATTTGGATATGTTCAGTAAACTGTACATATATCGCGTTTATCTGCGGAATTGAAATTATTTATCTATCTGATAATAAGAGTAGTGTGTAAATATCGATTTCTGGTTCTACTGAACATATCCAATTCGTTAATTGTTTTAGTCAGTCCCTTTGCCAACTCTATTCTTCCTGCCGAACATCTTTCTCTCTTCTGGTTCTTGATTTTTGTCGCCTTACCAAATATCATTTCGGCTCCTTTTTAACACGAATAGTAATCGGTTGGTCTTGCTTTTTTCGACAAAACGGCAATAAAATTTCCCGTTTCAAATCTACGAAAATCCTTCCAAAACACACTAATTAGCTTAAATTATATTTTATATAGATGAGCTGGTCGGTATAGCCTAAGATTGATGCGGCTCAGGCGATGCAGAGATTCGTTTCCTATTACAGAAAAATCCGTATCTTTGTGCCGCTTTCGGGTTGGACAGAAAAAGGCGCTGTTTCTGCGTTTGTGTTATTCTGTATTTGCCTGTTGCATAAATAAATAATTTTAGCTGGCCGTGCTTCTTAACGGTTTAATCCGAAGAGAAAGCACCTAATCTAAACTTAAGAAAATTATCATAGTATGAAAAAAGCTTATGTATTTCCCGGTCAGGGTGCCCAGTTCGTAGGAATGGGTAAGGATTTGTATGATAACAATCCTTTGGCAAAGGAACTTTTTGAAAAAGCAAATGAAATCCTGGGATTCCGTATCACCGATTTAATGTTTGCAGGAACTGACGAAGATTTGCGTCAGACAAAAGTAACGCAACCTGCAATTTTCCTTCATTCTGTTATCCTGGCTAAAACCCTTGGTGCAGAATTTGCTCCGGAAATGACTGCCGGTCACTCTTTGGGCGAATTTTCAGCATTGGTTGCAGCAGGTGCTCTTTCATTCGAAGATGGATTGAAACTGGTTTCTGCCCGTGCTCAGGCTATGCAGAAAGCTTGCGAAAAACAACCTTCTACAATGGCCGCTGTTCTTGGTCTTGAAGATGCTAAAGTGGAAGAAATTTGTGCTTCGGTTGAAGGCGTTGTGGTTCCTGCTAACTATAACTGCCCGGGTCAGTTGGTTATTTCCGGTGAAGTGGAAGCGATTCAGACAGCTTGCGAATTGCTGAAAGCTGCCGGTGCCAAACGTGCTTTGGTTCTTTCGGTTGGTGGTGCATTCCACTCTCCGTTGATGGAACCGGCTCGTGTTGAACTCGAAGATGCTATTGCCCGTACGCAGTTCTCCGCTCCGGTTTGCCCTGTTTACCAGAATGTAAATGCTCAGCCTCAGACAGATCCTGAAGTGATCAAACAAAACCTGATTGCTCAGTTGACTTCTCCGGTGCGCTGGACACAAACCGTTCAGAACATGATAGCTGACGGCGCAGGCTGGTTCCGTGAACTCGGCCCCGGTACAGTTCTTCAGGGTCTTGTGAAAAAGATCAACAAGGAAGTTGAAACTTGCTAATATTTAGTATCTAACGTATACTCCTTAAAGGGGAAAATGTGGTTTTATCCGCATTTTCCCCTTTTTTGTTGTCAGTTAGATGTTTGCGAGAATAGGTTTCGATTAGGTAATGAGCTCACTTATTCAATCCTATTTCCGTTCGGGTGGGGCTGTAAAGTTTTGGCAAATTATAGCCCGGAGGGCTTTCATATCAATAGAAGATCAGCGAAGCTAATAGAAAAATTGTTCCAGATGCCAATTTTTGTCCGTGGGACATTGGCTACCGCCGAACGTTGTCTCATTGTGCATTCCCTATGGGAAATAAATTCCACAAAAACTTGATTTCTATTGATATGTATGCCCTAACGGGCAAAACATAAAACTTAACAGCCTTGTCGTGCCGGATGCTCAACTCCCAGTCCGGAGGGGACGAGCGCAACAGAGGATTTAGATGGAGATTAAGTGTGAATTGTTTGTTATGCAGTGTTTTGTGATATACACTCCGAATGCGCTATGATTTTTTATAAATGTTATTCGATTTGACTTGTTATTTTAAATAAGCTAATGAACTGAATCCGATAATATTTTGTACTTTTGTAGTCCAATTTTAGTCGGTGGATTTCTTTTTGTAAAATCCGTGTGAGTTAGATTGGATTATTTTTATCAATCCAAGTGAGTTGGATTTTCTATTTGTTATTTATAAATTGTCTTTTTATTTTATTTATTCTTTTAGAGAATTGATATTCGGATGAAAAACAAGTATGTCGATTTAATTGAACAATCCTTCGAATTCCCAAACGAAGAGTTTACTGTAGAGGATAACGAACTCTACTGGTATGGCGTTCCTCTGATGGATCTTATCAAGCAGTACGGAACTCCGTTGCGCGTTAGTTACCTGCCAAGCATCGCCAAGAAGATACAACGGGCGCGCCGTATGTTTAACGTGGCAATGGCAAAGGTGGATTACAATGCGGATTATCACTATTGTTATTGTACCAAAAGTTCACATTTCTCTTTTGTGATGGAAGAGGTGCTGAAGCACGGAGTTCACATTGAGACTTCATCGGCTTTTGATATAAACATTCTGGAATCTTTGTTTGAATCTGGACAACTTAAACCTGATACATTTGTAATATGTAATGGATTTAAACGTCCTCATTATGTTGAGAATATCCAGAATCTGATAAATCTTGGTTTTGAAAATGTAGTTCCGGTACTTGATAATAAGTTCGAACTGGACTTGTTACTCAATGAGTTTGAGCCTCAATTCAAAGTAGGTATCCGAATTGCTTCGGAAGAAGAACCTAAGTTTGATTTCTATACATCACGACTGGGTATTCGCTATAATGACATCATTCCTTATTATTGTGAAAAGATTCAGAACAATCCTCAGGTGGAGCTCAAAATGCTTCATTTCTTTATCAATACGGGAATAAAGGATACCGCTTACTACTGGAATGAACTGAACAAGGCGGTCAATCTTTATTGCGAAATGAAGAAGATATGTCCGTCGCTCGACAGTCTGAATATCGGTGGTGGCTTCCCCATTCAGGCCCACCTCGACTTCGTTTATGATTACGATTACATGGCCGAAGAAATCGTCGCTCAGATCAAAGCCATCTGTACACAAAACGAGGTGCCAGAGCCTCATATCTTTACCGAGTTCGGTTCGTATACTGTTGGCGAAAGCGGCGCAATGCTCTATTCTATTGTCAACCAGAAACAGCAGAACGACCGTGAGTTGTGGAACATGATCGACAGTTCGTTTATGACAACGTTGCCGGATACCTGGGCCATCAATCAGCGTTACGTTTTTCTTGCCATCAATAACTGGGATTCTGAATATCAACGCGTTCACCTGGGAGGATTAACCTGCGACAGCGAAGATTTCTATAATGCAGAGGCTCATTCAAATGCGGTGTTCCTTCCGACAATGAAAGAAGATACCGAACAGTACATTGGGTTCTTCCATATGGGAGCATATCAGGAATCGCTCAGCGGGTTCGGAGGTATACAGCACTGTTTGATTCCTGCGCCGAAAGTGGTGGTGATTGATCTGGATGAAAACGGAGAATACGTTACTAAACTGTTTGCTAAAGAGCAAAGCTACAAATCGATGCTTAAAATTCTGGGCTATTAATAAGTTCTTGTTAATCTCACAAGAAATTTGCAATTTTGTACGCTGTAAAATGCTTTTTACTCTAAATTCTATGACGATGAAGAAATTAATTTATTTGGCTCTTATTGTGCCTTCTATTCTGGTTGTTTCCTGCAAAACCACACATCCGGCAGGTATCTACGCGAAAGCTCAGTCGACAGAACAACAATCTTCAGTGATTGCTGCTCCGGCTACACAGGCTCAGGTTCCTTCTAATCCTGTATCAGGAAAGGAAAATGTTCGTAAAGAAAATTTCAAGCCTATTGCAACAGAGACCAACCAGGATGTGGTGAATAAAAAATATCATGTGGTAGTAGGTAGCTTTGGTAGTCAGCTCAACGCTCAAAATCTTGCTGCTACATTGAAAAAAGAAGGAAAAAATCCGGCAGTTGTTGTCAACGAAAACAATATGTACCGTGTAATTATTGCTTCTTATGACGATTATGCTCAGGCAACTAGTGCAAAAGTTGAATTGCAGTCGCGTTTCGCCGATGCATGGTTACTGGTACAAAATAAATAATCACTTCTGATTGTTGGCGAAACCACTCAGAAAGTGTTTCGCCGGTCAAAAGAGCTGACAGGCTATTGAGTTTGTCGGCTCTTTTCTTGTCTTATCACTGAAGTTGTCTTGACTTTTCATAATTACGCTCCTAACGGAGCTCTTGATTGTTGGATTTGAATGATTCTACCATAATGTTGCTCCTAACGGAGCCTTTTTTAGCTTCGGAGAAGCGATATTATGGTAGAAAATATTGATTAAGATGCACCAAAGAGCTCCGTTAGGAGCGAAATTATAATCTAACAAAAAATAGAGACGACTTCACTTTATATTTGCAGAAATTTGAATTCTATGTACAATTTCAAACATATTTGGCATCTTACTTATCCGATAATTCTGACGCTATTGGCGCAGAATCTGGTGAATCTTACTGACTCTGCTTTTCTGGGAAGAGTAGGGGAAGTGGAATTGGGCGCATCTGCTCTGGCCGGTGTGTTTTATCTTGCCGTGTTTGTGGTGGGAATGGGCTTCAGCTCCGGTTCACAAATATTGATTGGCAGACGAAATGGCGAACAAAATTATCGTCAGATAGGCGAAGTGTTCAATCAGGGAATGATTTTTACCTTGCTGCTGGCACTATTCGTTTTTCTGCTCAGTTTCTTTTTTGCAGCGCCCTTGATGCGCTCTTTTGTTCATTCGCACGCTGTTTGCAATGCCACTATTGAATACCTCAATTTCCGTATCTTCGGTTTCTTCT
This sequence comes from Bacteroidota bacterium, assembly GCA_030706455.1. Classification (GTDB taxonomy): domain Bacteria; phylum Bacteroidota; class Bacteroidia; order Bacteroidales; family Paludibacteraceae; genus Microbacter. The sequence continues at coordinate 13,441 of JAUZOL010000032.1, read as the reverse complement.
TTGCATTTATCAACCTGATGTTTCGGGCATTCTATGTTGGTGTGATGCGAACTAAGGTGCTGACATTGAGTGCCTTTATTACGACCGGAGTAAATGTTCTGCTGAACTATCCGTTAATCTTCGGACACTGGGGATTGCCCCGCCTTGGTATCGGAGGAGCCGCACTGGCATCGGTCATTGCAGAAGCAGCTACTACGTTGTTCTATTTTATCTATACCTGGAAAGCGGTTGATACAAAGCGCTTCGGATTGTTTGAGATGCATCGGTTTAGCTGGCAAACGGTTCGTCAGATTCTTGATATCTCACTGTTTATCATGATGCAGATATTTTTGTCTGTGTCCACATGGTTCTTGTTCTTTATGTTTATTGAACAAACAGGCGAGCGTCCGCTTGCTATTTCAAATATTATCCGTAGCCTCTACTCGTTGTTGGGCTTGCCGGTGATGGCATTCGGGCAAACCATAAGTACCATTGTGAGTAATCTGATAGGCGAAGGCCGGCAGGACGAGGTACTGCCTACCATCCGAAGGCAATTCCGTGTGGCGCTCGGAGCGGTGATTCCGGTTGCTGTTTTTGCAGCATTATTCCCAAAATTACTAGCCTCCATTTATACTGATAACAGTGATTTAGTCAATGCGGCAGTCCCGTCTATGTATGTTTTCTGCGGAGTGTTGTTTGTTTTTGCTTTCGGCTGTATTTGGTTCAATGCGCTTTCGGGAACAGGAAATACCCGCATGGCATTGCTTTTTGATATGACAACGCTAGTGGTTTATATGGCCTATAACTATGTGGTGAATTTTGTATTTCACTGGTCGGTGGCGATTGCCTGGATGTCCGAAATCGTCTATTGGCTTGGGCTTGGTACGATGTGTTACCTCTATTTCCATTTCGGAAACTGGAGAGCCCGAAAAATATAATTTCGATTCTATTCGCAGAAACGATAGCCGATACCCGATTCTGTAATGATGTAGACGGGCAGGGAAGGATTGTCTTCTAACTTCTTCCTCAACTGGGCGACAAATACCCGCAGATATTGTGTCTGTTCCAGATAACTATAACCCCATATCTCTTTCAGGATAAAAGTGTGAGTGAGAACTTTCCCTGCATTTTTTGCCATCAGTGCTAATAGTGAAAATTCGGTGGTGGTAAGCTTTATCACTTCACCGTTTTTTTTGACGGTATGATTCACGGCGTCAATTTCCAGGTTGTTGAACGTGAAAACAGAGTGCACGGTGTTGGCTTGTGCCGAAAAACGTAGAGAAGAACGCACGCGGGCAGAGAGCTCTCCCGTGCGGAACGGCTTGGTAAGATAATCGTTGGCTCCGCTATCGAGAGCCTTTACAATATCTTCTTCCGAACTGCGTACCGAAAGGATGATAACAGGTCCGGCATACCATTCGCGCAATTTCTTCAGAACCATCTGGCCGTCCATATCGGGCAATCCCAAATCGAGAATGACCAGCTGCGGATTATGGCTGGCTGCCATCATCAGTCCGTCTTTCCCGGAGGTCGCCTCCAGAATAGTGTAGCCACCAGACTGGAGTGTTATCTCAAGCAGTCGCCTTATGGCGCTTTCATCATCTATTATCAGTATTGTTTCAGCCATATTCTTTTAGCAAAAAGAGGAAAGGACAAAGATAGCGAACTATTTTCGCACACAGAATGCACGGAAGAAACAGATAACACCTAAACAATATAGAAATAACCTGTGGTGCATTTAGAAATAACCAAATTTATTTTGTTCTATATTATTGTGATAGAAATAAATATGTAATCTTGACGATGAATTCACTTATCAAACCCTACCCCCGTTCCGGGTACTTCCCTTCATCTGAAGGGAAGACAAATCTGCAATTTTAGCAATGGTTCGTAATTCACCACCAGTATAATAGTTAGCGTAGTCCGTGTGCTTCGTTATCTTCCTTATTTTCGATTGTGTATTTCCCGGTCGGTATCTTGATGGTAATCAGGGCGCCGCCATGTGCACGATTCTCAAACCGGATAGTTCCCTGATGTGCATCCACAAACCCTTTCACGATAGATAACCCGAGGCCGATACCTCCGGCAACGCGATTGTTGGCCCGGTAGAATTTATTGCAAAGATAGGGAATAGATTCGGGTGGAAAACCGGTTCCTCTGTCCATTACCTGAATAACCAAATGATGATGATCGTAATAAAATTTGATTCGTATGGTGGTTTTGGCCTGCGAGTGTTGGGTGGCATTGTACACCAGATTGTGCACCACCTGTTCCATCAATCCGAAATCAAATTTAACCACCGGCATATTCTCGGGAATGACCACCTCAACATTGAATGGTTCCAGTTCGTCGCGCAGATCTGTAAGCACTTTGTTGGCGAGGTCGTGCACGTCGTGCCAATCGATAGAAGGTGTGATGCGATCCGACTCCAGACGCGACATATTGAGCAGGTTTTCGATCAGCCGGTTCAAACGGTCGGATGCGGAGAAAATCTCCTGTGCCAGTTGTTGCCGCAATTCGGCATCGTCGTTATGCTGCAACAGGGTTTCGGAGGCACCCATCAGAGTAGATACCGGAATGCGCAGTTCGTGCGAAATAGAGTTGAACAGCGTTTTATAGAGTTTCTCCGATTCGTTGAGCACCGAAGCCCGACGGGCAACCTCGTTGAGCTGTTCGCGTTCCAGCGCATTGGTAAGCTGTACGCGGAATGTATCCCAAAACAGCTCCATCTCTCCATGAAATGGCTTGTGGGGCTTCACCAGCAACACTCCCGTATTGATCCGTTTCCCTTTCAACGGATAAAAAGTAAGATCGGTAGCCGGCAGGGTGTCGGTGTATTTTCCGGCTTTTCGCCCATGTTTATACACCCATGCAGCAATGCTGTGTTCTGCTGTCTGTAGTTGTATTTTACTATCTACAGGCAACAAGGAGGCTTGTAATCCGGCATCGTCTTCGCCCACAAGGATAGCGCTTTCTATATTGAAATATTTGCGGATATGCGTTACTGCCTGTTCGATCACTTCCTGCGTTCCGGAGGCTGATGCCAACACCTTCGACAATTCGTACAAAGCGCTTGTTCGCTGCTCACGGTCGCGTGCCAATCGTTGTTGTCCGCGTAAACGGGCTGTCAGTACCCCGTTGATGATGGCGACTGAGAAGAAAGTGCCGAACATCATCAGATCTTCCGGCTTGGCAATATAAAAGGTAAGCGGCGGATTGATAAAGAAAAAATCCCATAACAATGCCCCTAGTCCCGCAGCCAGCAGGATAGGCCCCGTACTAAGAAAGAGAGCCACGAGTGAGACGGCAAACAACAAGATATAGGAGACAACCTGATAGCCCACAAAGCCTTTGCATAGATAACAAAGTAATACCGTGAGCAGCATCGCCGCTGCACTTGCCAGATAAGCTTTGGGCGACGAGCTGAATTCAGACGAGGCAAACGTAAAATGGCGCTGTTTTTTAGCCATTTCCTTGGCACCGACCACATAAATATCGATATCGCCACTCTCATGAATAAGCTTGGAAACCAAATCACGTCGCAGTAATTGATTTAGTCCTTTGCGCTGCGATTTGCCGACAAGGATATGGGTAATATTTTCGCGTTGAGCAATGGCCAGGATTCCCCGCGAAAGATCTTCGTCGGTGGTGGAGAGATAGTGCGCTCCCAGCTGTTTGGCCAGAGCAATATTTTTATTGAGCTGATCCTGATCCTCCGGCGAAAGCGTTTCAACTTTCTGTACGTAGAGTGCCGTCAGAGAGGCATCCATGGTGTAGGAAAGACTCTTGGCCCAACGAATGAGCCAGGCCGAATAAGGGCTCGGGCCAATGGCCACCATCAGGCGAAGTCCTGTTTTCCACGGACCGGGAATACGACGGGTTTGCATATATTCGCGCAACTGCTTATCGACCCTGTCGGCTACCAGCCGGAGCGACATCTCGCGCAAAGCCGTGACGTTTCCTTTCCGGAAGAAATTACGAACTGCCTCCTGCGATCGTTCGGGAGTATACACTTTTCCATCGGCAAGACGCTGAAGCAACTCATCGGCCGTCAGATCGACCAGTTCCACCTCATCGGCCGCTTCCAGCACATCGTCGGGCACCGTTTCGCGAATGGCAACGCCTGTGATTTGCGTTACCGTATCGGTTCGGCTCTCGATGTGCTGTACATTCAGAGTCGCATACACATCGATTCCATTGTTAATCAATTCCTGTACATCCTGATACCGTTTGGCATGACGGCTACCCGGTGCATTGGTATGCGCCAGCTCATCGATAAGAACCACCTGTGGTTTACGGGCAATAATAGCATCGATATCTACCTCCCGAAACTGTGTTCCCCTGTAAGCAATCAGGTACGGCGGAATAATTTCCAACCCTTCCACCAGTTGCTCTGTTTCAGGGCGACCATGCGTTTCCACATATCCGATGACCACATCCACTTTTTTGCCTTTTTCCAGATGAGCAGCCTGCAACATGGTGTAAGTTTTACCTACACCGGCACACATGCCAAAAAATATTTTCAGCTTGCCCAGTTTGCTTTTATCCTCCTGCTCTTTCAAAGAAGCCAGCAGTTCGTCTGGATCGGGGCGTTTTTCGTCGTAAACGTTCATAAAAATATCTATTCACCATTAAGGTGTTGATTTGTGTTTCTTGATTTTTTAATGGTTCAATCCAATTTCTGTTACATATTACAATGACAAATATACGTCGATTTATCGCAACAAATCCAGGTCGCGGTTCAGTTCCAGCACATTTACTCTTCTTTCTCCCAGGCAACCGAACTGTGGTTGTTCGGTATGACTTGCGACCAATTTGCGCAATTGTTGTGCTTGAGACGGTGAAAAATGACGCGCCGATGTTACTCTTTCAATCTGAAGCGTGGCGCTTTCGGGCGAAATATGTGGATCGAGTCCACTACCGGAAGCCGTCACCATTTCGTTGGACACCACCGTATTCAATGGTAGATGATTGGCAATAATAAAAGACGCTCTTCGTTTTTCAATCGTCTTGCGCAACGTATCGCTGGTCGGCCCCCAATTGGAAGCCCCGGAAGGCAATGTGGCATAACTGCACGCCGAAGGCCGCGACCAGAAGTAACGTTCGCTTTTGAACTCTTGCCCCAGCAGCTCCGAGCCGCAGGATTTTTGTCCAATGGAAATAATGCTGCCATTCGACTGACGGGGAAATACTGCTTGTGCAATTCCCGTGATCATTAAAGGATAAACCATTCCGGTCAACAGGGTGAATACCAGTAATATTTTTAAACCGGATAATATAGACTTTTTCATCTGTTACTAATTTTGTTGTTTTACAATGTAATACCGGCTACAAAGAAGGCCTTTTCGGAGTGAGGATTCGCTCCGACAATTCCATAAATCGGCAGGCTGAAAGAATCGGAGAATTTAATCTCTTTCGTTATTTTAAGGCCAAGGTTGATGACAGAAAAGCCATTGTTATAATAATTAGGACTATCGAACAAAGAGGCGCCGAGAAAAGCTTTGACGTTCGAAGCAATTGGCAAGCCTAATTCTACATAAGTGGAGAACGCCTGATTGCCATTCGTCTTTTTGTCGGCACCGTATAACATAGTGTTCCAGGCGATTGACAAAGGAAAAGATTTTGTTCCTCCGTAAGCCAGCGTCCCTTCAAAAACGTGACCCGTTTTACCATTCTTATAGTTGAAATATCCGATGCTGCCATCGTTTCCGTTATTCCAGTTGTAATCTGTAACGGTAACAGAGAATGCATCGGGTAACGACAGGGTTGCATACAGGTCAACTTCCTTGACATTGCCTGAAAACGCGTACGAGCCCCATGCTCCGGCACAGAAAGCCCCATTGACATACGAAATGGTCGGCTGAATATTGGGAGAACCGCCCCGCGAACCTTCTTGTGCTACACCTCGCCAAACATAGGAACTAACTACATCGGCCGAAACAGAAAAATGGTTATTGTTATTTTGCGCTTTTGCCGGAAAGTACACAACGCTAAAAGCAACAACTGCACAAAGTTTCAGCATCGAAAATCTATGAATCTTATACATTATTTCAAAGTTTATTAATTGAAACGAATAACCCCGAATTGCTGTGTTTGCTATTCAACGCATATCCAGAGGCATAAATTTAGCCAGCACTTTATCTCCTTTTTTCAATAAAAGATGGCCGTGATCAACTGTATAATTGTCCGTCGAATCGAGGGAGGCGTAAAAGGCATTTTCGATAGCTCTGTCGGGACATGATACATGCGTAAAGAGCAGGTTCCCGAATTTCAGGTTATAACCGGTCACGGCCACCTGACCCTCAAAACTATTGCATCCGGTAGTGCCTTTTATTGTGCCGTCGGTTAAAACGTTCAGGGTGGGTACTTCTTCTTTCAGGGGCATCAACAGCGAATCGCTTGTGGCCGCCTTGACAGATACCAAACCCCAGGCTGATTCGGTAATATTACCTTTGCCTGATTGTCCTTTTTGCGAAGAACAGGAGGAAATAAACAATAACTGACTGATTAGTAATAAAGTCATTAATAATTTCGTTTTCATTTTCAACAGTTTAATATCGTGAAAGTTAGATGCAATGTAAAAGTTGTAACGCAATGTCTATGAGTTTGATTCCGATAAAAGGCACCACCAGCCCACCCAAACCATATACCAGCAGGTTTTTAGCCAAAATACGGTTCGACGAAAGCGGACGGTATTTTACGCCTTTCAATGCCAACGGAATGAGCAAGACAATGATCAGGGCATTGAAAATAACTGCGCTGAGTATGGCGCTTTGGGGGGTGGCAAGATGCATAATGTTGAGTGCAGACAGTACTCCCTGTCCGTTGGTACCGGCATACAGTCCGGCTGCAATAGCAGGAATGATGGCAAAATATTTTGATACGTCGTTGGCGATACTGAAGGTAGTGAGCGAACCCCGGGTCATCAGCAACTGTTTGCCGGTCTCTACCACTTCAATCAATTTGGTGGGATTACTATCCAGGTCGACCATATTTCCGGCTTCGCGCGCAGCCTGTGTGCCGCTGTTCATCGCAATTCCGATATCGGCCTGTGCCAGAGCGGGAGCATCGTTGGTGCCGTCGCCAATCATACCTACAAGGTGCCCATTTGCCTGTTCCTGACGAATGCGGGAGAGCTTGTCTTCCGGTTTGGCTTCGGCAATAAAATCATCCACTCCGGCTTCGGCGGCAATGGCAGCGGCAGTCAACGGGTTATCGCCCGTTACCATCACGGTTTTAATGCCCATCGCGCGTAACTGTGCAAAACGATGTTTGATACCACCTTTCACAATATCCTTGAGGTGAATCACGCCCAACACACGATCACCGTCGGCAACAACCAGAGGGGTGGCTCCCTGTCCCGAGAGTTCGACGACCTTATCCGTCACATTTTGAGGAAAGAATCCGTTATTGTTTTGCACAAATTTGCGGATAGCATCGGTAGCTCCTTTTCGTATAGAACGGATTTTTCCGTTCGGGAGACGGATGTCCACTCCACTCATGCGTGATTGAGCTGTGAAAGGCACGAACGTGATGTCATTCTCGTGAATATGACGTTCGCGCAGATGGAATTTTTCTTTTGCCAATACTACAATGGATCGGCCTTCCGGTGTTTCATCGGCCAGCGACGAAAGTTGTGCAGCATCTGCTAGTTCTTCTTGCGATACGCCGTCGGCAGTAACAAAATCCGTTGCCATGCGGTTCCCGAGCGTGATGGTCCCTGTTTTATCCAGCATCAACACATCCACGTCGCCTGCAGCCTCAACGGCTTTTCCGCTGGTGGCAATCACATTTTTTTGCAACAAACGATCCATGCCGCTGATGCCGATCGCGCTCAACAGACCGCCAATAGTGGTTGGAATCAGGCAAACCAACAACGCTACAAGAATGGTCAGACTCAATGTCGATTGCTGTCCTGTAAGGTTATAGTTGAACAGCGGAGGCAGGGTAACAACCGCAATCAGAAAGATGGCCGTCAGACCCAGCAGCAGGTTATTCAGGGCAATTTCGTTGGGGGTTTTCTTCCGTTTGGCACCTTCCACCAGAGCAATCATCCGGTCGAGGAAAGTATCGCCGGGTTCGGAAGTTACCTTGATAATGATTTTGTCACTCAATACCTTGGTGCCGCCGGTCACAGCACAACGATCGCCACCGCTCTCACGGATTACAGGTGCGGACTCTCCTGTAATAGCCGATTCATCCACGCTGGCAATACCTTCAATTACATCTCCGTCGGCCGGAATCAGATCGCCGGTTTCACACAGAACCAGATCGCCGCGTGTCAGTTCGGTTGCCCAAACCACCTCTTCCTTATCTCCTTTCAGGCGACGGGCTTTGGTTTGTGTACGGCTCTTTTTCAAGGTCTCCGCCTGAGCTTTTCCCCTTCCTTCGGCAATGGCTTCGGAGAAGTTGGCAAACAAAACGGTAAACCACAGCCAGACTGTAATCTGGAAGTCGAAGGGAGAAAAGTGACCCGCAAAGAGATTCACTACAACAATTCCGGTTGTCAGTACGGCACCCAGTCCAACGATAAAGATGATTGGATTTTGGATCAATTTGCCCGGATGTAGCTTTACAACTGCATCTTTCAGCGCCGGAACAATTAATTTCCGGTTAAATAGCTGCGACGATGTTTTATCTTTTGTACTCATATAATTCAGTTTCAAAATTCAAAATTGGAAAGTTCCAATCTTCATTAATACATTCATTTTTAAATTACCACATTCTCAAATTTTCAAATTAAAACGTCATTCCCGCCTGCATCAGCAGATGTTCCAGAATCGGACCCAATGAAAGAGCCGGGAAAAAAGTCAATCCGCCGACAATAATGATAACAGAAATCAATAGTATAAGAAACATTCCGTTGTCGGTATGAAAGGTACCGGAAGATACCGGCGTAATCTTTTTGCCCGCCATGCTGCCCGCAATAGCCATCATCGGGATAATAACCCCGAAACGTCCCACCAGCATGCATATCGATAATAGCACATTATAAAACGGAGTATTGGTTGTGAGTCCGGCAAACGCGCTGCCGTTATTTCCACAGGCCGATGTAAAGGCATACAAAATCTCCGACAAGCCGTGCGGTCCTTTGTTGTTTAGCCCGGCAAGTCCGGCATGTGTACTGACGGCTATGGCCGTGAAAGCAAGAATACAGACAGCAGGAGCCAATACGGCAATCAGCGCCATCCGCACCTCGAACGACTCGATCTTCTTACCCAGGTATTCGGGAGTCCGTCCCACCATCAGTCCGGCAATAAACACCGTCAGAATCACAAAAGCTATCATGCCGTACAAGCCGGAACCAACACCTCCAAAAACCACTTCGCCCAGCATTATATTGAACATGGCAACCAAACCGGCCAGCGGAGAGAGGCTGTCGTGCATCGCATTCACCGAACCATTGGAAGCAACCGTGGTGGATGTCGACCAAATAATGCTGTTCACGATGCCAAACCGGGTCTCTTTTCCTTCCATCGAACCGGTGATATGGAGCGCGGGATTAGCCGCGTATTCGGCATAGAGCGACACGCCTAACCCCACGCACAGAATAATCAGCATGGCACCGAAAAGCGTCCATCCCTGTTTCTTGGAACCGATAAATAATCCGTAAGTATAGGTCAGTGCTGCCGAGATAAGCAAGAGTGCAAGCATTTCCAGAAAATTGGAAAAAGGTGTCGGATTTTCAAACGGATGGGCGCTGTTTACGCCGAAGAAGCCTCCGCCATTGGTTCCAAGTTGTTTGATGGCAATCTGAGATGCTGCCGGACCGAGAGGAATGACCTGCTTAACACCTTCCAGCGTTGTAGCATCAGTGTAGGACGAGAATGTTTGGACAACGCCCTGACTTACCAAAACCACCGCAAAGATGATGGATAGTGGTAGCAGAATGTAAACGACCGAACGGGTCAGATCGACCCAAAAGTTCCCGAGTTGTTGTTTCGTGTTTTTGATCAGGCCTTTCATTAGTGCTATTAATACAGCCAAACCGGTTGCCGCGCTTAAAAAGTTCTGTACACCAAGCGCAGCCATTTGCGTGAGATAACTCATCGTGCTTTCGCCGCTGTACGATTGCCAGTTAGTATTGGTAACAAAACTGATGGCGGTATTAAGTGCCAGATGCCAGGACGTATTCGGTACTTTTGCCGGATTAAGTGGCAGCCAGGCTTGAGCCATTTGCAGGGCAAATACAACCACAAAGCCAAAGAAATTGAACCAAAGCAAAGCAAACAGGTATTGCTTCCAGTTCATCTCTTGTTGCGGATCTACACCGCAAAAGCGATAGATTAACCGTTCGAGCCATCCGAAAACGGGTGTCAGGAGGTGCTTCTCTCCGCCAATTACCTTTTTTATATATTTTCCCAAAACGGGAGTCAAAAGGATAAGGGCCCCGAAGAAGAGGGCCAGTTGAATAAAAGTGTTCATCGTTTATTTATTTTACAGCAAATAATCTTAGTAGGATTTCACTGCAAAAGTAAAACGGAAGTCATAAGGGGATTGTAAAGAAGCAAAAGCAGAGTATAAAGATTTTATAAAGATATTGATATGACAAATAGGTTGAGATGGGTATTGTTGTGGTTTCTGATGAAAAATCCGCTATCTTTGAACTGTTTTAATAAAGAAAATGGATAATACGTTTGTCATCATATATATCATTTTAAGTGCAGGTGCGTTGTTGCTTCTGAGCCTTACTGCTGTGTATTTCTACAAAGCAACACGCCGTGCTAAAGCAGAAAAACTACGTCTTGAGCAATTGTGCGGCGAACTGACGAAAAAGATAGAAAGAACCGAATTGCCGTCTATTGAAGCTAAGCTGAATCCCCATCTTTTTAAGAATATTCTCAACTCTATCCAGTCGCATGCCTACCAGACTTATTATGCCATGGATAAGCTGGCGAACGTGCTCGACTATATTCTGTATGAGAGTAACGGTTCGTTTGTTACGCCACAGGAAGAAATTGAGTTTGCTCTCAATCTTATCGAAATCAACAAGATAAAGGTGAGCCCTCTGTTTGCACTGAATGTGAAAAATAAAACGGACGAATCCGATCCGCTTTACAGGACGAAGGTAATGGCTCCGCTTATTTCGGTCGATTTGATTGAAAATGCGTTTAAACATGCCGATTTGCAAAGTGGCGATGCTTTTATTGCAGTGTCATTTGAATTCAGGCAGGGGGTATTTTCGCTTACAGTCGCCAATAAAATTTCTTCTCGTACGGCTCTCCACAAAGAAAAGAGCGGTATCGGCTCGGCAACGTTAGAGCAGCGCCTGCAAATACTTTACAACGGCCACTATCGTTTGGATCGCGTGGTGGAGAATAATACATACACAGCTCATTTAACGATTGATCTCAATGGAAAAGCCTCTGAAGTGTCTGCTGCTCGATGATGAGTTGCCTGGGTTGGCTTATCTGAAAATGCTTTGCGAGCAGATATCGGGTTTGATTGTGCTGAAAGCCTTTGCTAATCCTGTTGTTTTTCTGGAAGAGGCAGCAGTAACAGACTTTGATCTTGCAATCCTCGATATTGAAATGGGCGGAATGGATGGATTGTCAGTTGCCCGATGTCTGAATGGTAAGCCGGTGATTTTTACCACTGCATACAAACAATATGCTACGGATGCATTTGATATCGATGCGGTGGATTACCTAGTGAAGCCGATTCAGAAAGAGCGCCTGCAAATTGCCGTGGAAAAGGCGGCCAAGCGCATCGAACTATTACAGAATCAGCCCGCTTTTGTCCGTTTGAATACGGATAAAGGCAGGGCTTTATTGTTTTTCGACAAGGTGCTCTATATTGCCACCTCTGCTATTGATAGCCGCGACAAAGCGGCAACGCTCGATGATGGTTCGGTGCTGATTTTGAAGAATATTTCCTTCGAGAAACTCCTGGCTCTGTTACCGGCTGATAAGTTCTGTCAAATTAATAAGCAGGAAATTATTTCGTTACGGGCAGTCCGGTATTTTTCTCACGACGAAATCGTAACGAATCTGCCTGCGGACGAAGGTTTGCTGACGCTTCATCTGAGCGAGGCTTACCGTAGCGTTTTTATGCAGAAAACCACGCATTGATTTCTTTACAAAATTTTCCTGTCTTGTTGCAAAATCCCCTTTGACAGAACTCTCCATCCTTGATTTTATCAGCTTTTTTGCATAATCTTTGCACAAAAAAGGAGGTCGTCATGCATCGCTTGAAAAATACAGGGTTTTACGTTGTGGTTATGGCAGTTTTTTCTGCATTGATGGTGTGGTTTTTTCATGCCGGAAAAGGGCTGGAGAGCGGAAAGTCGGTTGTAACGCATGTCAGCGATAGTAGCATGTGGACTACGTTTGTCCAATCTTTGGGAGTCAATTTCGGTCATCCGCTGGCTATTCTTCTGTTGCAGATTGTTACCATTATTCTTGTTGCTAAACTCTTCGGTTGGATTTGTACCAAAATAGGACAACCTACCGTGATCGGCGAAATCATTGCAGGTGTGGTGTTGGGACCTTCTGTTGTCGGTCATTATTTTCCCCATTTTTTTTCAACGTTATTCCCGGTTGCGTCATTGGGCAATCTTCAGTTTATTAGTCAGATAGGGTTGATTTTGTTCATGTTTATGGTGGGGATGGAACTCGATCTGAAGGTGGTGAAGAAGAATGCCGGCGATGCGTTTGTTATCAGTCAGGTGAGTATCATTGTTCCGTTTGCACTGGGTCTCGGACTGGCGTATGCCATCTACCGGAGCTTTGCACCGGCCGGTGTGCCTTTTACTTCTTTCGGACTTTTCATCGGAATTGCTATGAGCATTACGGCCTTTCCTGTGTTGGCGAGGGTAGTGCAGGAGCGGGGACTGCATAAAACGCATCTCGGTTCGGTGGTAATTACCTGCGCCGCGGTCGATGATATTACCGCATGGTGTTTGCTAGCCGCCGTTATTGCTATTGTCAAAGCCGGATCGTTTGCCAGTTCGCTGTATGTGATTGCGTTGGCTATTGTTTACGTGGTTATAATGATCAAAGGTGTACGTCCGTTTTTGAAACGGGTCGGTGACTTGCATACTTCGCGCGAAAACCTGAGTAAACCAATTGTTGCAATATTTTTCCTGATTTTACTGCTTTCGTCGTATGCCACGGAATTGATTGGTATTCATGCTTTATTCGGTGCGTTTATGGCCGGAACCATGATGCCTGATAACGAGAAATTCCGTAATATTTTCATCGAAAAAATTGAAGATATCGCACTGGTGCTTTTGCTTCCTCTCTATTTTGTATTTACCGGGTTGCGCACGCAGATCGGACTGCTCAACGATGTTTACCTGTGGCAGGTAACAGGGTGTGTTATCCTTGTTGCCGTGGTCGGGAAGTTTGTGGGAAGTGCTGTTGCTGCCCGTTTCGTGGGGCAAAACTGGCGTAACAGTTTGTCGATAGGCGCCTTGATGAATACCCGGGGATTGATGGAGTTGGTGGTGCTGAATATCGGT
>JAUZOL010000319.1 GCA_030706455.1 Bacteroidota bacterium | reverse complement strand
TGAATTCCTTTTATGTCGATACACAAACTGTCGGTTGCCTGTGCAGAAATTGTTCCGTCAATGCTGAGGTGTTGTTGCTGGCGCTCGACCATAAATTGATTGATCCAAACACTCTTCATATCCGTCTTTACTGTGCTTGGACGAATGTTCCATGCCGAATCATTCAGGATAATTTGCGTGGGTAATATTTTTGTGTCGGCCCATAGCTGATTGTTTTCTTTCCATAGCCTTGTTTTGGCAACCATTTCACCGGCATAAGTCTCTTTTCCGCTATTATCCCACATAAGCCGGGTACTGACAGAATCTTTTGTAGCAGCGGCTGATGCGAAAAGATTCATGACCGTATTATTACTTTGAAGTATCATTCCTTTCGCAGTAATCTGCATCATTTCACGTGGGTTGTCACATGTAAGGCGTAGTTTCGAAAAATGCGATGTTTTCGAGGTCAGTGTTGGTATGTCAAGCGTGAAATTTAATTGTCGGGAATCAGAGTTGACATTTCCTTCCAGACTTGCACCATTTTCAATCTGAATTGGTAATGCCAGAACCGAAAAGAGTTCATCGGCCTGATCGGCATCTACCTTCAGGTTGAATGCAAAATTATTGAATGCAGCATAGCGTTCGGACGTGTGTAGCAATGATGGCAGATATTTCGCGGCAATGTAGGTGATGTCTTTGGGAAGCTTGATAAAATTGAATTTGCCCTGAAAATAGCCGCTGATAAGATCGGAGTTAATGTCCAACCGGTTGTTATTTTCAAATGTCGGTAGTGCATTGAGAGTTAGATGACTCAGATTGTATTCCTGTCCTCCGTTCAACAGATTAATGTTCGTAAAAATAACCGACCCGTCTGCATCTTTCATCAAATCACCCTGAAGGTTTGCCTCCATGTGCAGCCCAGCTGTCAGATTCGGAAAATCTTTCGTCAGGTTGAGCTTGTTGGGCGTGAGGTTCTGGATGTCGGCAGTAAATTTATAAACGGGCCTTTTTTTTGCCAAATCGATAAGTCCGGCAAGGTTGAATCGGATATTCGGGTCTTCCAGACTTGCTGATCCGTCAAATTTCGATCCGTCAAAATTACCGTCGATAGTCAGGTTGTTATAGTTGTATTTATTGAATGAAAAAGAAGACACCACAGCTTTTGCCTTCGTAGACAGTGGTTTGCCCACTTCACTCTTCCCTTCGAGTTTTGCCTGCAATGATATGTTGCCTATGCTCGGAGAATTGAGCAGTTCACCCAAACGAAAATTACTGGTTTTTACATTCCCCGAAAACAGAAGTTTATTCAGGTTGTTGCTGAAATTCAATTTAATATCAGTTGAAACATAGCCAAGGCGTGTCGATAAGTTACCGTAAGCCACCATTTCACTGAAAAATCCGGTAAGAGAACCGTTGAAACGCAGGTCGCCCAATCGCAAAACTTCGTTGGGAAGTGTAACTGGTTTCCCGGTAAAACGGGCTATCATATCCTGCATTTTTGCCGCATTAACATTCAACTGCTTCAGATTGGCATAAACGAAGGTTTCGTCAATATCAGGCAGGCCGTTTATGTCAAAGTTGCCGGAAAGGCTAAAATGGTTTTGTCCCGTCAGGCTTAGTTTTTTGCACCTGAAATTGGAAAATGTTCCGCTAAGATCGGTCGTTAATTTGAACTTATCGTGGTACGTCGCCAGTGGAGGAAGAAAACAGGCCAGATCGCTCGGTACTATTTCCGAAGGCAAAATAGAACAGTTAACCTTTACGTTTTGCAGAAGATTGCTCGTTTTTCCAGATGCCTTAGTTGTAAAGGTGATGTTCTGCATCTTCAATTCACTCGCGGGCAACTTCAGATTGAAGAAAGGCAAAATCAATTGTTTCTTGTTGGCTCTTATGCGGGTTTGAAGCTTGGAAAGTTGCAGCCCCGATCGTTCCCGCAAAGAGAGGGAATGAATGTCGGCCGACAAAGAATCGGACGAAAAACGATGTAGCGACAAATCGAGATTGATATCATGAATATCAAGGTGAGACGCATCAAAAGTTCTGAGGTGCTCTTTTTTGTCAATGTTGTTCAGCCGGAAACGACTGTCGGACAACCGAAAACGATCGACGCTGAAAATGAGGTTCATTTTCGATTTGGTGGTATCTTTTGACGCAAAAGCTTTGATCACAAAATCAAAGTTGGTTTTCCCGGTCGAATCCACTTTGAGGTTGAAATTCAAACGCGTCAGATCGGCTGAGTTTATCGCCACCTCTTTACGAAACAATC
>JAUZOL010000318.1 GCA_030706455.1 Bacteroidota bacterium | reverse complement strand
TTGTTGGCTGCTTCATTGGCATTTCCCATGTTGACATGGGCCAGCGAAGCTGACCTGAAGATCCCGAACCTCTCACCAGAGCAAAATCATTTGTTGGTGTGGGGTTTTATTATTTGTATTCTGGGGTTGGTATTCGGTTTGTACCAGTTCCTGAAAGTAAAAAAACTGAACGCTCACAAATCGATGCTGGATGTTTCCAGTGTGATTTTCGAGACCTGTAAAACCTATCTTTTACAACAGGGAAAATTTCTTATCTGGCTGTTTCTGATCATCGCCGCATGTGTTACCTTTTATTTTGGATTCCTCCAAGATAAAGGATTTGGCGGGGTTGCCCTGATTCTTGCCTGGACGGTCATCGGTATTCTTGGTTCTTACGGTGTGGCATGGTTTGGTATTCGTATGAATACGTTGGCTAACAGCCGTATGGCCTTTGCATCACTTGAACGTAAGCCTCTGAAATTACTCAATATTCCTTTACATGCCGGTATGAGCATCGGCGTGGTACTCGTTTGTGTTGAGCTTATCATGATGTTGATTATTTTGATGTTGATGCCCCGTGCATTGGCTGGAGCTTGTTTTATCGGCTTTGCTATCGGCGAATCGTTGGGCGCTTCGGCATTGCGTATTGCCGGAGGTATTTTCACCAAAATTGCAGATATCGGTTCCGACCTGATGAAGGTGGTGTTCAAAATCGGAGAGGACGATCCCCGTAACCCGGGCGTAATTGCCGACTGTACGGGCGATAATGCCGGCGACAGCGTTGGCCCTACTGCCGACGGTTTTGAAACATATGGTGTAACAGGTGTGGCTTTGGTTTCATTTATTGTACTGGCGGTGGGTTCTCTCTCTGGCGATAAATTTTTTGCAAATCCCGACTGGCAAGCTACTTTCCTGACCTGGATTTTTGCAATGCGTATTTTGATGATTATTACTTCAGTGGTTTCGTTCTGGATTAATGGAGCCGTAAATAAAGTATTGTACAGCCAAAAAGAAGATCTTGATTTTGAGAAACCTTTGACGAACCTTGTTTGGATCACTTCTATTTTAAGTATTATCGTAACCTTTGCGGCAAGTTATTTCCTTGTAGGTCCTGCTTCAAATGTCGGTGCTATCAATCCTAATCTGTGGGTTGTTCTGTCGGTAATTATCAGTTGCGGTACTCTGGGCGGTGCTTTGATTCCAGAATTTACCAAGCTGTTTACCAGTCCGAAATCGTCGCATGTTCAGGAGGTGGTAAAGTCGAGCAACGAAGGTGGTGCTTCTTTAACGATTCTTTCAGGTTTTGTTGCGGGTAATTTCTCTGCATTCTGGATGGGTATGGTGTTTGTTCTGCTGATGCTGATTGCTTATCTGGCAAGTACTTTTGGGCTGGATCAGTTTATGGTTTACTCTTCAATATTCGCGTTCGGTTTGGTGGCATTTGGGTTGCTCGGCATGGGGCCTGTTACCATTGCAGTAGATAGTTATGGCCCTGTAACGGATAATGCACAGTCGGTTTACGAACTTTCGTTGATCGAAGATGTACCCAATGTAGCCGAAGAAATTGAAAAAGATTTCGGTTTCAAACCTGATTTCGAAAAAGCAAAATATTTCCTCGAAGCAAATGATGGCGCCGGAAATACCTTCAAAGCGACAGCAAAACCGGTACTCATCGGTACCGCCGTGGTTGGAGCTACAACGATGATCTTTTCGTTGATTCTTGTTATTAAGAATGTATTGGGAGTTGCTCCCGAAACGATTCTAAATGTACTCAATCCCTGGACAATTCTTGGATTCCTTTGCGGTGGAGCAGTGATTTACTGGTTTACCGGAGCATCTACTCAGGCCGTAACTACGGGTGCTTATCGTGCAGTAGAGTATATCAAACGGAATATCAATCTGGATCCCGATGCTCCTAAAAAGGCTGATGTAGGCAAGTCTAAAGAAGTGGTAAAAATATGTACACAATATGCTCAGCACGGGATGTGGAATATTTTCCCCGCAGTGTTCTGTTTCGCTTTGGCATTTGCATTCATTTCGGGCACCGAATCGAGCGGTTCCGGTCAGTTTGCAGCAGCTTCGTTCTTCGTGAGCTATCTGATTGCTATTGCGGTATTCGGACTGTATCAGGCTGTTTTTATGGCTAATGCCGGTGGTTGCTGGGATAATGCCAAAAAGGTGGTGGAAGTGGATCTGAAAGCTAAAGGGACACCGTTGCACGATGCTACTATCGTGGGTGATACCGTAGGTGATCCGTTCAAAGATACCTCTTCGGTGGCTATGAAC
>JAUZOL010000317.1 GCA_030706455.1 Bacteroidota bacterium | reverse complement strand
TTTCTGTCATCGGCAACGCTTTCCCATACGAGTTCAGCCGCATGGTGCGACTCGCACTCAACGGCCAATACGATGCAGCCCGTGAAATTCATTATCGTTTCAACGAACTGTTCAAACTCTTGTTTGTAGATGGAAATCCGGCGGGTGTAAAAAGCATTTTATCCGTAATGGGGATGATAGAAAACAAATTACGTCTTCCGTTAGTACCAACCACCATAACAACATTTGAAAAAATACGAGTAGTACTCAACAGCCTGAATGTTAAGTGCTAATCACAATAAAATTCATATCCTTCACCTAAAATAACAATTGCTATGACAGATGTAAAGGTATTTTTAAAAGCCGCAGAAGAAAAAATGGAAGGTGCCGTACGCTTCTTAGACGAATCGTTGGCTCACATCCGTGCAGGAAAAGCTAATCCCCGTATTCTTGACGGTGTATTCGTTGAATATTATGGAAATCATGTTCCCATCAGCGGAGTAGCTACAGTTACCACCCCTGAT
Organism: Bacteroidota bacterium; assembly: GCA_030706455.1. GTDB lineage: Bacteria > Bacteroidota > Bacteroidia > Bacteroidales > Paludibacteraceae > Microbacter. The sequence goes on along the minus strand of JAUZOL010000317.1, from coordinate 1,811 downwards.
GCAAAAACAATCAACATCCAACCGTGGGAAAAAGCGATGATCGCTGTTATTGAAAAAGCTATCATGGCATCCGAAATAGGCATTACTCCTGCCAACAACGGAGAAACCATTCGTTTGGGAATTCCTCCTCTTACAGAAGAACGCCGTAAACAGCTTGCTAAACAGGCTAAACAAGAAGTTGAAGATGCAAAGGTAAGCATCCGTAACGCCCGCCGCGATGCCATTGAACACATCAAGAAAGCAGTAAAAGACGGACTACCTGAAGATTCTGCCAAAGATGCAGAAAATGACGCTCAGAAACTTCACGACAAATTTGTAAAAAAAGTAGAAGACATGATGGTTGCCAAAGAAAAGGAAATTATGACCGTGTAATCTTCTCGAAAACCTATAAATCAAAAAATGCGAATCGGAACAACCGGTTCGCATTTTTTATTGGGATTTACTTTGCATTTCTTGGATGAAAGCTCAACACCGTATCTCGCAGCAATTCAACGTCAATATGGGTGTAAATTTCTGTTGTCATAATTGACTCATGCCCCAAAAGTTGCTGGATAACCCTGAGATTTGCACCTCCTTCGAGCAAATGAGTCGCAAACGAATGCCGGAATGTATGAGGACTAATATTTTTCTTTATGCCGGCCTGTTGCGCAAGCTGTTTGACAATCGTAAAGATCATCACCCGGGTCAGCTTAGCTCCCCTCCGGTTTAGAAACAGATAATCCTCAAAGCCTTTCTGTATCTTCATTCCGTTACGAATTATCAGCCACAACTTCATTTGGGTTTCAGCCTCTTCGGATAAAGGAACCAAACGCTGCTTGCTACCTTTGCCGTCCACCTTCATAAAAGAATGCTCAAGATCAATATTGGAAAGCTGAATATCAATCAATTCAGAAACGCGCAAGCCCGACCCATACATCATTTCTATAATGGCTCTGTTGCGTTGTCCCTCTGGTGTAGACACGTCTATAACATCGACTATGGAATTGATTTCTTCAACTGAGAGAACTTCCGGCAAATGAAGACCTATTTTGGGAAGTTCCAGCAATTCGGTAGGATCATCTTCCAATTTATTGGTCAGGATAAGAAAATTGTAAAACGATTTTATACCGGAGACAATACGCGCCCGGGAACGGGGTGAAATACCCAAATCCGACAGTTCTATCAAAAAATCCTGCAAATGTTCTATGCGCGCATCCAGAAAACAGACATGAGCATCTAAAAGAAAGCTCAAAAGTTTTTCTATATCACTCAAATAAGCGGCAACCGTATTGGTAGACAACGACTTTTCGAGTTGAAGGAATGCTTTATACTCCTTTAATACCGGTTGCATAGGAATAGGTTTACCGGATACTATATCTATTGACAGAAATTTTATTTGGCTAAACGAAAGCTGGCCTGACCTATCAAATTACCATCAGCAAAAAGGTCTACTCTGTAAGAACCTGGAAACAACAATTCGTTGACTTTCCAGTAAAGCACATCAGAAAGATCTTCACCCTGATACTCTATCGTTTTTTTACAGGAAAATTGAATCTGACGGTTTTCAAATGGAAAAACATCACCTTGGCTTCTGGCAAGGACTCCGTTATCAGGAGTCATGATCCGTGCATATACGTGCTTATTTCCGGGAGCAGCAGTAACATTTTTAGCTATCGTAAAATTGATCTTTATTGTCGTCGTTTTATTGACCTTGTCCGTTTTTTTATTGCGATCTGTCAGTGTCTCCACATTCAAAGACTTCACATCTAACCGTGCCGCACGGGTTACCTTTTCTTCAAGCGAGCTCTTTTCCTTTGACAATTGTTCCACAT
>JAUZOL010000316.1 GCA_030706455.1 Bacteroidota bacterium | reverse complement strand
TCGGCAATACGCATAAATTCTTCACCGACTTTCAAACGGTTGAAACCTTCCTTTTGTAGAATTTCCGCGTGTTTTTCTACAGTTCTGCCTTCGGGAACAATAAAGGGCACCATGACAATTACCGGAGTTCCTTCCGGTAAAGCCGTAAAATAGTTTACCACGTCTTCCACTGTGTGTTTCTTGACCGGCTCGCCGGATATGGGCGAGTAGGTTTTACCAACACGGGAGTAAAGCAGCTTGATGTATTCGTAAATTTCGGTTGAGGTTCCTACCGTGGAGCGCGGATTGCGGGTATTAACCTTTTGCTGAATGGCAATGGCGGGGGGGAGCCCTTTTATGTAGTCTACTTCGGGTTTGTTCATACGTCCCAGAAATTGCCGGGCATATGAAGAGAGACTTTCTACGTAGCGGCGTTGCCCTTCGGCATACAGCGTGTCGAACGCTAATGATGATTTGCCGGAACCGGACAGTCCGGTAATGACTACCAGAGAGTTGCGGGGAATCTCAACGTCGATATTTTTGAGATTATTGACTCTGGCTCCTTTGATTATAATATTTCCTTTATTGGACATGGATGCTTGATTATGAAACATGCAAAGTTACGCATTAGTTTTCAATAGAGGTTGTTGCTTCTCGCTTTTGAAGTCCCATGGACGGTCGTTTTTGACCTTATGTTTTCTTAAATGTCGATTCTTTAAAAACTACAAACGGGATGTGAGCTTCATTTTTATAATGAACAAAATGTCAATTAATTGATTTTAGACATTTATTGAGGTGTATGCAGGTAATTTTAATTCAGTTTGAATTAGTTAATATTTTTTGCATGTTCTAATGCTCTATTTTTTGCAATACAGCAACATCATTGTAAACTATTTGCTGTAATTTTGTCCGACTTTTTTCATCTAACCAAAAGTATGACCAAACCGAACAAAGAAACTCCCGTGTTGAAGGGAATTGATGCGATTAATTTTATCAATGAAATGAAAGAGGCGGATGTGAATAAAGCGTGTCGTGTCGAAAAGGAACGTACATTTAACCACTTTGCTCAGCTGGCAGCTATTTCCAATTTTCGATAAACCATGGATTTTTCCACATGCAAGATGATCCGTCTTACTCAGGATCTTCAATTGAAGCCATTCGATTGTGGACGTGAAGACGTTAATTCATACCTTTTTGAAGGAGCCAAGTCCTACGATAAACAATTGTTGTCGGTTACCTATTTGATAGAAAACGCTGATGAAACGATTGCTTTTGTGGCTCTGACTAATGACAGAATTACGCTTGAATCGACTCCAATTACAGGAAGGTGGAAAAAATATTTTTTCGAATACCTGCCTATCGGAAAGAAATATATCAGCTATCCTGCGGTTAAAATGGTTCAGCTTGGTGTTTCAAAATATTACCAACACCAACAGGTCGGTACGGCTGTAGTTGACTTTGTTAAACGCTGGCTGATGACAAACCGCTTTACCGGTTGCCGTTTTCTAACCGTCGAAGGAATCAAAGAATCGCTTCCCTTCTACGAAAAAAACGGCTTTTACTACATTACCAACGACGACGTAGACTCTGATGCCCGCATCATGTATTACGATCTGAAACGATTGGAAGATTTATAACAAAAGTCCCGGTTTCGGGACTTTTTTGTTTTCCACCTCTTCTTTTTCTCAAAAAAATATAAAAGCTTATCTGCGCTTTGGCAATTGCCTCTTTCCTGAATGTATCTTTGCACCCGATGAAGCAATTGTTCCGATATGCCGCCATCACCTTGCTTGCAGGAATTGTATTTCTGGTAGGCAGTGGTGTCAACTACATTCATTACTGTTGTCATGAGTGCAGTAAGAAAGGTGTCGGCGAAATTGCAAAAGAGCTTAGCTTGGCCAGTCAGCCAGCTGCACCTGTCGAAAAAACAGCTGATGCCGATTGTTGTGCAGCAAAGCACTCGACCCCAAAACCGATGTCTTGCGGGCATATGTCACACGCAGGAACGAAAGATTGCTGCAAAATCACCCGACTGCAAATCGATCTGAACGATCAGATAGCGAAGATTTCCGTCAATGCCGATTTTACATGGCATGTTGATTTACCCAACAGTCAGCTGTTATCCGCAATTTTCGAATGTCCGGTCGTAACTACAGAACACGTTTATCCACCCCCTTTGTACTCCTCCAGGCATCTGCTTAGCCTGAAATCCGTCCTTTTGATTTGATTGAATGATTATTCGGACTGTACCAATCCGAAATCTCTTGTCGTATCTTCGCGTGTAACACGTCGAAGCAATACGTTATTTTTATAATTCAACAAACAATAACAGAACTAAATGGTCTTGATTCTTATGTCTTGACTCTTGGTTCTAAAAAGAACAATCATGAAATGAACATGTTGCTTTACC
>JAUZOL010000315.1 GCA_030706455.1 Bacteroidota bacterium | reverse complement strand
GGCTTCCCGACAGGAATATTGCCAGCACAGAAACAGACAGAATAAACGTTTTTCTCATCATCTGATAATTTATTTGCAAATGTACCAATACATTACCTTAATCTGCCTCCTGTTTGCATAATACAGTAGATTTTGAGACCAATTAAAGAACACCGATATATTTCTTATAAAATCTATGTAATCCAATCTGAAACATTGCCAAGGATTACGCATTTAAAATTTTTTGATAAGGGGCTTCCGCCCCTGTGACCCCGACTTCCTTTTTGCCTTGAAGCCAAAAGGAAGCAAAAAATTCAAGGCTATGCCCGCTTCGCTCAAAAAACCGGCGCTCGCCAAGCTAAATCGCCCAAACTCACTCCCTCCTTACGTCAGGAGTTTCAAACAGTGGACGATTTTACGCTTCTCTCACTTGTTTTTTGGCTCACCGGACAAGGCCGTTCCTAATCTGACTTAGCGGTATTTGAAACTTGCGAACCAGTCCTTTGCTAAACTTCTAAATGCGTAATCCTTGGAAACATTGCTTGTTTATTATACTCCAATTGCTTATCTTTGCCCCAAGCTAACCACCTAAATCTATTACTTTGGGGACTGATAATGACATACTTTATCGTCTGAAAAAAGGGGATCCCGATGCTTTTGAAGCCATCTTTTGGAAGTACAACGCCAGAGTGTACAATTTTATCATGTCGACTCTCTACGACAAAACTCTGGCTCAGGATCTGACCCAGAATGTCTTTCTGTCGATATGGGAACACCGCGCAACCATAGACACTTCTAAAAGTTTTTCTGCATATGTCTACACCATCGCACAAAATCTGGTGTATCGTCAAACCGAAAAGATGCTTCTTGCCAGCCGGTACGAAGAATATGTGCAAAAATTTCAATCCGTGACTGAAATATCGGCAGAGGAAACACTCGATTATCAGTTTCTTGAAAAACTGATTGCCGAATTGATTGATCAATTGCCGCCATCACGCAGGGAAATCTTTTTGCTAAGCCGCCGCCAGGGATTATCCAACAAAGAGATAGCCCAAAAACTCTCTATCTCCGAAAAAACAGTAGAGACCCAGATCACTCGTTCCATCCATTTTCTGAAAAAGCACCTCAAGCCTCATGTGGCGCTTGCGGGTATTCTGTTTTTCCTTCAGTAACTTGTCCGTTCACCGGGAAGTAATTCCCTATTTCTTAACAAAACGTAAAATTTATGCATGGTTGTAGGGGATTCCTTTCCTCTGCGTATATAAATTATAACTATGACCGAAAACGACTATAATAAGCTCCTGGAGAAGTTCCTCAGGAAAGAAGCAACTTCCGAAGAAACCCGCCGGCTGACGGAGTGGTTTTGCCAACCCGACACCAAAGAGAAACTTTCCGGTTTCTATGCCGAAAAATGGGAAGAAGCGGCGGCTTCGATGGATGCTACTCTTCAGAATAGCATGTTGGAGAATCTCAGAAGTGAAATGAGTCCCGGGCGTCACCGGTGGTCTTTGCCTTTCGGCAAGCTGATGAAGTATGCCGCGGCCGCTGTCATCCCTGTTATGCTGGGAGTAGGAGCCTATTTTCTGATTGGAAATTTATCTCACGACAACAACAGGGAGATGATTGTAAGCGTTGATAATGGGCAGAAGGCCAACCTGCAATTGCCTGACGGAACAAAGGTGTGGCTTAATTCCGGTAGTTCCATCCGCTACGATAAGAGTTACAATCAGCACGACCGGATTATTGCTCTTGAGGGAGAAGCCTATTTTGAAGTGGCAAAAGATAAAAAACGCCCGTTTATAGTGAAGGCCAATGCAGTCTCTGTTCGTGCGGTCGGTACAACATTCGATGTTAAAGCCTATACCAACGATGATGCAATTACGACAACCCTCATTGAAGGGAAAGTGAATGTATTTGACAAAACAACAACCTCGCAATTGTTGCCCAATCAGAAGATTACTTTCAACAAAAGCAATCATACTTTTGATAAGGTGCAGGTATACGATGCTGCAATTGCCGGATTGTGGAAAAACAATCAGCTGGCATTCGATTCGGAAACGCTGGAAGATATTGCCAAAGTGCTGGAGCGCATGTATAACATTCAGGTAGTCTTTGATTCGGAACAGATTAAACAGATACGCTTTAGCGGTAAGATAAAAAATAACAGCCTCGAAAGCGTCTTGCAGCTCATCTCTTTAACGTCTCCGATTCATTACAACGTGACGGATTCTGTCGTTACTTTGAAACAAAACACAAAAAAGAGGCTCAACTATAGCCGTGATTAAGTGACTCGTTAACCTATCAAATCTTAATATAATATGAAACAAACATCCTCCTGAAATCACCCCCTCAAAAAAAACGGAACAATGCCGTTAACACTGTTCCGCCGTAATCATTCGTACACTCATGTTTCCCGTGTTATTG
>JAUZOL010000314.1 GCA_030706455.1 Bacteroidota bacterium | reverse complement strand
CCTGCCGGCCACGACAGCTTCGACGAAGGACTGTTCGGCAAATACATGGGCGAATTCCCCGGACGCTTAGGCATCAGCTGGGATGAATTTATCGACCTCGGCCGTGAAAACCCCGGCGACAGAAACGAAAAGTTCAGCATGAGTACTTTTGCCTGCAACACCTGCCAGGAAGTAAACGGTGTAAGCTGGCTACACGGAAAGGTTTCGCAGGATATGTTCCAGAACATCTGGAAAGGCTACCTGCCGGAAGAACTCCATGTTAGTTACGTTACGAACGGAGTCCACTTTGAGACATGGACTGCTTCCGAATGGCAACGACTTTACGACAAGACGTTCGGTCCTGAGTTCCGCGAGGACGAGTCGAACCTGCAAATATGGGACAAGATTCACACCGTCAGCGACGAAGAGATATGGAAAACCCGTACCGCACTTAAAAATAAGCTGATCAACTATATCAAAGGACAGTTTACCGAAACATGGCTGAAAAACCAGGGCGATCCCTCATTGATTGTTTCTATTCTGGAAAAAATCAATCCGAACGCACTCATCATCGGTTTCGGACGTCGTTTCGCGACATACAAACGTGCGCAGCTACTGTTTACCGACCTCGACCGTCTGGCCAAGATCGTAAACAACCCACACTATCCCGTACAGTTCCTTTACACCGGTAAGGCTCACCCTGCCGACGGAGCAGGCCAGGGATTGATCAAGCGTATCGTTGAAATTTCACGTATGCCCGAATTTCAGGGTAAGATTATCTTCCTCGAAAATTATGACATGCGCCTTGCCAAACGCCTGATTGCAGGTGTGGACATCTGGTTGAACACCCCTACCCGCCCGCTGGAAGCTTCCGGTACTTCGGGACAGAAAGCAGAAATGAACGGGGTTCTGAACTTCTCGGTACTCGACGGATGGTGGCTCGAAGGTTACGTGAAAGGTGCCGGTTGGGCGCTGACCGAGAAACGCACTTACGAAAATCAGGATTACCAGAATCAGCTGGATGCCGCAACGATCTACACCATACTCGAAAACGAGATTATCCCGTTATATTTTGCAAAAAACAGCAAGGGCTATTCTCCTGAGTGGATTCAATACATCAAAAACTCGATTGCGAAAATTGCGCCGCGATTCACCACCAAGCGCATGTTGGACGACTATATCGAACGCTTCTACAACAAACTGAGCGCTCGCCACGAAAAGCTGATTGCCAACAATTTCGAAAAAGCAAAAAGCATTGTGGCCTGGAAAGAGAAGATGGCTGCCGGATGGGATCGTATCGAACTGATAGAACTTTCGGTACCCGAGCAACTCCGCATTTCGCCAACTGTCAACTCCGAATACGACCTGAAAGCCGTAGTGGATGTAAAGACACCCGACTGCAAAAACATCGGTCTGGAACTGGTGATGACCTACAGAGACGCCAAAAACGCGGAACACATTCTGGATACCGAGGAATTCAACCTGGTAAAAACAGAAGATACCCGACTGACATTCGTATTGAACTATCGCTTAACCAAAGCAGGAACCTTCAAAATCGGATTCCGTCTCTTCCCCAAAAACGAAGAACTGCCACACCGTCAGGATCTCAACTTCGTGAAGTGGCTATAATCCAATAGAATAGAAGCAGAAAGGCTGATTCAACGCAGGGTTGAATCAGCCTTTTTTGTTTTATGGCAGACTGTTTGTCTGTTCTCGAAATAATTCACCCTCTCATGAAGGTTCATATTTGTAAATGTTGTAAATTTACGAAGTGATTTAACGCTCAATTTGATTGAATTATCCACCTTCTCAAAGTATCAAACACTCTATCTTTGCCTTCAAGATAAGAGACTTGTACCGATCGAAAAAACAATATGATGAGCCGCCGCTTAGTCTTTATTATCTTATGACATTATATTCCCTGCCTGCATTCTATACGTTAATACGACCACATGTAATTCAAGAAATTATTTTTACACAATCACTATGAAGATACACAAAATTGCAGTTTTGACGCTACTGTTTTTTTACCTCGAAACACCTGTTTATTCACAAACATTCATCAAGGAACTCTCATCGTGGAAGTTTCTTAAAGGAGACAACAAACAGGCCGCACAAACAGGATTCGATGACTCGAGCTGGGTCACAGTGAAGATACCGCATGATTGGGCCATATACGGCCCCTTTGATAAAGAAATTGACAAACAGACCGTAAAGATTGAACAAAACAACGAAAAAGAAGCTACTGAAAAAACCGGCAGAACAGGAGCTTTACCGTTTATTGGTACGGGTTGGTATCGCACAGCCATAAACCTACCTGAACTCACCTCCGACAAACAGGCATTGATTACGTTTGACGGAGCCATGAGCAACGCCGAGGTCTATATAAATGGCGTCAAAGTCGGAACCCATCCATACGGATATAGCTACTTCTATTTCGACAT
>JAUZOL010000313.1 GCA_030706455.1 Bacteroidota bacterium | reverse complement strand
CTGTATTTTAAATTCATCCCGATATTCTGCAATAAAGAAATCTGCATCAGAAACAAAGTACATTGCACTTCTTGTATTATTGAAACTCAGGAAAAGTTTATTATTTTCTCTTATTATGGAAATCGGCATCTTGTTCAGTTCGTATTGCCCTATACATTCAGACTGAAGCGATTCAGGCACAAAAACTATTTTGCTTATCTGTTCCAGTATTTTAATTGTGTTCTTATTATCGAGATTAAGCTCCTGTGCTTTTTTGTAATAAGCTTCAGCTGATTCTTTGTTTCCAATCTTAAGAAAAGTTTCGGCAAGTTTACTGATCGTTTCTGTTCTTTCCGGATAAAATTGTGCATTTAGCTCCATTACCTGAAGGGCTTTTGTCAAATCACCATTTTGAGACAATGATTTACTCCAGGCATTAAGATCGTCATAGGAATGTTGATATTCTACTAATTTCCGATAATCATCATTAGCAGAAGCCAGCTCATGAGCATACGCCTTTTCAAGTATAGCTGATTTGACTTTAGGTTTTTGAATATCAGCATAAAGAGAAACAATCGCATCAGTAACAAGTCTGTTATTATCCCTAAAAATGTAATGGCTTGTTTTGAAAGCTAAAATTCCCTTTCGATTCGGAGCTTCTGAAACAAAGTTATCATGACAGGTTTTCCACCGATTGTCTCTCATCACATTTTGTTCTGAAATTATATCAATCACAGGTATGTCTGGGGAAAGAGGAGGTAATTGTTTCATGGTTTTCACCAACTCCAACTGATAAGAATTTAGTCCCATTTTATCAATTATATCATCCGCGAAAATACAGGTCATACTTGCATCGACAAATACAATTCCTTTCACTTTTTCTTTATTTCGAATCGCATAAACAGTATTGTAAAATCCACCCAAGGAGTGAGATACGAGCATAATCTCTTTAAAATAGCCTAGTTTTGACAATGCAGTTTCAAGCCCGGCTATTTCATCTTTAATGCTTTTGCATTTTGAATCAATAGTACTTTTACCGAATCCCTGGCGATCATAAGTTATCACGGGTGCACCAGTTATTTCGGAAATGGATTGAACAACACCTTGCCATATCTTTGCATTATCTCTGTAACCTGTTTCAAATAAGATCGGCATCCCTTTTCCTGGAAGGATGGAAAAATGAAATTTATAACCTCCATTATCTGTTAATGTATCAACAACTTGACCTTTAATTATCATTGGATCTAACACTAAATTAATGATCAGAAGAAAAATAACTTTTTTCATTATTGGTTAGTTTAGATGTCTTTTACATCGAATATATTGATGTATTTGTGAAAGTCATTATTTGAACCATTTCAAATCTTATTCTGACATATTAACAGCATGAAGTCTAATCACCACTGGCGTGAGGTTAAGCGAAGCTGTATCGTCTGTCCATAAACAAAGTTGGATGAACTACGCAGATTCAATTCGACCACAATCAACAAAGCGAATTAGGCACCAGTGCAACTAATAAGCTACATTGTTTTTATTTGCGTTCAAGCTATAATTTAACAGGAACGCACATTTTGTATTTCTGCATTTTGCATCAAAAAGGGCATCAGGAGAATCATTTATAAATACGAAGGTACATTCAAAATGATTTGAATGTACCTTCTATTTAGCTTTTCTGAACGTTGTTTAATATGCAAGCTATAAGAGCTATCGGGCTCATGTCGGTACAGCATGCATATCCGTAAAAAGAGACTGTTTCCCTCTGGTTTCATTTCTCCGTAGGAGATTCACCTATCGGATAATAATTTTTCATTTTCACCACCTCCACAAGCAACACAGAACCGTCTCATTCTTCTATTCTTCGACAAAGAGGAAGCTTGTTGTTACGATTCAAATCTACAATTATTTTTTTAATAATCCATTAATTTTCATTCTTATATAAAAAACCAGGATTCAACATCAGCAGCAGACTTACTTCGTTTGGGGAACCGGATAACAATTGGATATTGTGAAGAGTCGTGAAGGATAGGGAGAATAGTTCCGCCAAGAGTGCAGAGCATTAAAGTTCAACGCCTGGGAAGAGCTATTTCCATGTCGCTGATTTATTTTGATGCGATCCGGAGCTTGCATCACCCATTTGAATAGGGTATTTACAAATTCTTGCGCCAGTAGTACATGGGGGGATCGGCCTCCTGAAAGTCGAGGCTAACGTAGAGGGTTTGCGCCTTTACATTGTCGTGACGCACTTCGAGTGAGATGCGGCTGCAACCTTTTTCGCGGGCACGAACTTCGATGGCCTCCATCAACTTGCGGCCGACACCCAAACCTCTGAATTCGGGTAGCACAATCAGGTCGTGGATATTGACCATCGGCCGAACGGTAAAAGTGGAAAAATTCTCGAATGCCACCAGCATCCCCACCGGACGTTCGTTGGCCAGCGCCAGCAGAACGATGGCTGTAGGATGATT
>JAUZOL010000312.1 GCA_030706455.1 Bacteroidota bacterium | reverse complement strand
GACTGATACCGGGGCTTGATGATGAAGTCATTACTTTCTTTCCGCAACCAGCTCCTCCATAAACCATATTGATGGATGCGGTTTCGCTTTCGGCTTGTAGAACTACCATTCCGGTTGTTTTCCAGGGCTCTAGCGCCATCAGGGTTTCCAGTATTTCTGACTGGGGAGTTATAGGGTAACCGAAATAACCGTCGCATCCGCAGCGAATAGCAGCTTCAGCAACAGCTTCGTTACCTTTCATAAGTTTAATTTCTTCCATGATTAATCAGTTTTTTACTCTGTAAACCGTAATACAGGCATCAGGACATACATAAGCGCATGAAGCGCATCCGGTGCAAGCTTCTGCCGCTTCCATGTAAGCATAATGGTAACCTTTGGAGTTGGCATCGATGTTCATATTCAACACTTTGGACGGGCAAGCCTCTTTACATAGCTGGCAACCTTTACATCGTTCGGTGTCGATTACAACAGCTCCTCTGTTTTTAGCCATATTTACAAATGTTGGGGTTTGATTGGTTTGTTATGTGAAAGTGTAAATGCCTGGTTGCTCAAGAATTTCTTCCGAACGGAGGGAGTTATTCCCGTATTTTAGCATTTTTTTGAATTGGCAACATTCATATTGCCTCCGCTTGCACATAGAAATGGTTTCGGGGCGCAAATATACCACATGTTTTGCACTAACCGTGCTAAGGAAGGGTTAAAAAGGTTGAATTTGGGGGGCGGAAGTCGTGAATGTGTAGAAGAAAAGAGGAGGTTGTTGCAGTGGGTTTTGTCAATAATTCGTTTTGACGGATTATTTTGTTCCACTCTCTAAAAATGAAAAGCTCGCAAATCATTGATTTTGCGAGCTTTTATTATTTTCTGATTTTCTTTTGGCGGAGAGAAAGGGATTCGAACCCCTGGAACCTCTCAGTTCAACGGTTTTCAAGACCGCCGCAATCGACCACTCTGCCATCTCTCCAAAAGCGGGTGCAAAGATAAGAGGTTTATTTTATATCTGCAAATGTTAATGCTGAAAAATGAAATGAAATATGCATTTTTTGTAGAGCGCAGAAAGTTGCTCTGCGTAAGTTTTTGAAAATTAATCGTAAAGCTTTTTTGACTTTTTGTGGCGAAAAGCAAGTGGAAGTGTTGTTTTTACTGAAAAGGGCATTCTTATTGAAATGGGATTGGGAAAAACAATTATCTTTGCAATGGTTGAAAACGATTTTGAAGTAAAACTATGTCGAATTCTGTACTTTCATTCCCTAAAAAAGAACATTTGACGGGAGAGATTCGTGTTAAACGGTTATTTACCGAGGGAAATTCTTTTTTGGCATATCCTATCAAGGTTGTGTTTCTTCCTGATGGACCACGGGAAATTCCTTTGCAGGCATTGTTTAGTGTTCCCAAGCGACGGTTTAAGCGTGCCAATAAGCGAAACTTGCTGAAACGACGTATGCGCGAGGCTTTTCGTTTGCATAAATCATCATTGACCGGAGTTTTGTCAGAAAAAGCCCTGACAATTGATGTGGCATTTACCTATGTTGCAAACGAGCCAATTGCTTTTAGTGTTATTGAGCGTAAAATGATTGAGGCGCTGAACATTTTGAAGGGAAAAGCAGTATGAGGAAATTTTTCTCGTTGATAGTGTTGTTGCCTATCTATTTCTATCGCTATTGTATATCGCCTCTGAAGCCTCCAACGTGCCGGTATACACCAACCTGTTCTCAATACGCAGTGGAAGCTGTTCGAAAGCATGGCCCTTTGAAAGGAATGGTTCTTGCAGTGAAACGAATATTGAGATGTCATCCCTGGGGAGGGCACGGTTATGATCCGGTTCCGTAGATTTATTGAATACAGCTTTTTTGAGGATTTACATATCTCTTGTTGTGTTCCGGTAAGCCAAAGGTTATTATATAATAAAGAAAATGAGCTTTTTGTATTTATTATGAGTTGGCTTAGTGTTTTTTAACTGGAACGATGGATATGTTAGTGAGTAGCCGAATAATTTTGTTTCTGCCTCAAATGTTAAATCGGAATGTTTGGTATTATTCTGAAATTTAGTTGCTTGAGTGAACTAAAGAGGCTGGTATTTGAAGGTAAAATGTTAAAAGTAGTAGCCGGCTTGCGAAATAGTGGGTAAACATTTATTTACACGCCGTTGAGTTTTACATCACAACCATTGGCGAAAGACAATTTTATTGGAATAAATAAAGAAGAGAATCCCGGAGAATCGGGTCGCTTCATTCTATAATCAACAAACTAAATTTATGATGAATCCAACAGTTGATATCAGAGAATTAAATGAGCGCATAGAAAAGCAAAGTGCGTTTGTGGATGCCCTGACTATGGGTATGAACCAGATGATTGTCGGCCAGAAGCATCTGGTAGAATCCTTGCTGATCGGTATGCTTTCAAACGGACACGTATTGCTCGAAGGTGTGCCGGGTTTGGCAAAAACACTTGCTATCAAAACACTG
>JAUZOL010000311.1 GCA_030706455.1 Bacteroidota bacterium | reverse complement strand
CGTAGGCTGTTCACCACGCGGCAAATACGGGCAAATTTATCCACGTCTTTTTTGAACTCTTCGCTGTGGATGGAATAGGTATGGAGTGATGTGTCCGTAAACGGAATGTTGTACTGATACAGGTTGTTGCAAACCGAAAGCTTACCGCAGAAAGCGTCACGGCGTTTGTCCAGCGATACCTTGTCATTTTCGTCGTCGCATGCCTGAACGAGTACCGGAACGTTGAGTTCCGATAAACTGATAGAGTTGACAATACCTACTTCATAGCCGAAGTTAGGCAACGAAACGATGATACCGTCTATTTTGTCGCGGTTGGCACGGAACAGAGCAGCGCATTTTTTTGCGTCGTCGTAAGTTTCGATGCTACCTGTAGGAGTTTCCGATTCGTCCAGAATTACGTAGTCGTGACCCTGAGCTTTGATTTCTTTTAAAACCGTAGCGCGTACGTCGGCTGCTAATGCCGAATTGAAATACGCCCGGGTACCGATAATGATACCAAATGTAAGTTGTTGTTTGTAAGCCATTGTGAGAGTGATTTAAGTATTAGGTTTATAAATTTACATCAACGTTCTTTTCACTGCCTTTTGCCATTCCCGGTATAGCGTATCGACTTTCTCCGATGGCATTGTGGGCACAATATAGTCATTCTCTTTTCTAAGAGCAATAACCTCATCTTCAGATTTCCATTGACTCATCGCCAGGCCGCTCATCAACACCGCTCCCAAAGCCGATGCTTCTTCTATCGGACTGCGGTTTATTTTTGCCTGAAGCATATCGGCCTGAAATTGCATCAGGAAATTGTTTTTTACCGGACCGCCGTCTACCCGCAGTTCTTTCAGCTCTACACCCGACTCCTGAATGAGCGACATCAGATCTTTTACCTGATAAGCAATCGATTCGAGAGCAGCGCGAACAATGTGTGCTTTGTTAGTGCCGCGGTTCATGCCGCAAATAAGGGCTTTTGCTTCGTTGTTCCACCAGGGAGCGCCCAGACCTGCAAAAGCCGGTACGAAATAAACACCGTCGGTACTTTCTACGGATGTGGCCAACGATTCGGTTTCGGCAGCCGATTGTATAAGCTGCAAATCATCCTGCAGCCATTTGATGGTGGCGCCGGTGCAGTGAATATTTCCTTCGAAGGCATAATAAACTTTGCCATTGGCGGCAAACCCCACCGAGGTAACCAGCCCTTTGGGTGCTGTCAGTGCTTTTTCGCCGATATTGACCATGATAGACGAACCGGTGCCGTAGGTTGCTTTCCCCATTCCGCTTGCAAAACACATCTGACCGGCCAATGCTCCGTGCGAATCGCCTAAAACACCGGCAATAGGAGTTTCGGTGAGCAGTCCGTTGAGGGTAGTGGAGCCATATTGCGCATCGCAGGGAAGCGCCTCAGGCATCATCGTTGCAGGAATGGTAAATATGTTGAGAAGATCGTTGTCCCAGTCCAGTGTGTGGATGTTGAACAACAAAGTGCGTGAAGCATTCGTATAGTCGGTGGCATGTTTTGCCCCGTTTGTGAAGTTCCAGATGAGCCATGCGTCGATGGTGCCCATCAACAGGTGACCGGCTTTCGCATCTTCGCGGGCACCCTTCACATTGTCGAGAATCCATTTTACACCGCTCGCCGAGAAATAAGGATTGATAATCAGACCCGTTTTTTCGGTCACCATTGGCTCGTGACCCTGAGCGATCAACTGGTCGCAAATGGCAGCGCCACGGTTGCATTGCCATACCACCGCATTGTAGACTGGTTTGCAGGTGCGTTTGTCCCATACCACCACAGTTTCGCGTTGGTTGGTGATGGCGACGGCTTTTACCGATGATGGCGTAATTCCGCTGTTTTGCAGCACCTTTTCGGCCGCTTTGTAGGCATTTTGCAGAATCTCTTCTGCGTCGTGCTCTACCCAACCCGGTTGAGGGTAATACTGTTTGTGGTCGACGGATGCGCGGGCAACAAGAGCTGCGTTTTCGTCAAACAACATGGCTTTGGTCGCCGATGTGCTCTGATCAATGGCTAAGGTATATTTCATGCTCGAAAAATAATGAGAATCGATGTAGCGCTAAAGTTTACAATAAAATATAGAATTCAATGACAGATTACTTTTCTTTTGTAAAACGTATTGCTGTAAAGGGTTTTTGCGGAAGCTGAATCAGGGTTTTTCCGCTAAACTTACCTTCAACAGGAGTGATGGTCATATCCCAGCCATTGATGATTTCAACCTTGTATTGTGCATTTTTTGGCAAATTTACTATCTGGCTGCGCGGCTGATCCATGTTGTAATAATTCAGGAAATATTCATCCTTGTAAGCAACAGCCGAGTAGGGCATCCAAGATTCATAATTGACAACCGGGGTCAGGTATCCGGGAGCGCTTTCAATGATTGTTTTTAAGAACTTAATTCGTTCCTGGCTTTTCCCTCTGAGCACTCCGCCCTTGGACCACCACATTTCGGCGTCCGACTTGTATCCGAATT
>JAUZOL010000310.1 GCA_030706455.1 Bacteroidota bacterium | reverse complement strand
TCGAACCTTATTTTGAAGGGATGCCAACTCCGGATCTCTACAAATTCAACGGACAGGACTTCAAAATCAGCGTACGCGACAAACAGGAAATTCCTCTTGAATGGGTCGGCAAGCTGGTATTCATCAACAGTATTGTCGGGGGAGCCAGCGATGCTCGTTTTTTACCTGCCATTCTAAAAGGAATTCTGGACAAAATAGAACAAGGACCACTTACTGGTTCTTACGCCCGTGACGTCCGTGTAATTGTTTACGATGGCAAGATGCACCCTGTAGATTCCAATGAAATATCGTTCCGACTGGCAGGACGTAATGCATTCAGCACAGCGTTTAAGCAGGCAAGCCCTAAATTGCTGGAACCAATTTATGATGTGGAAGTTCTTGCTCCTTCCGATCGCCTTGGCGATGTAATGAGCGATCTTCAAGGACGTCGGGCAATTATCATGGGCATGCACAGCGAAAAAGGCTTTGAAAAACTCACCGCCAAAGTTCCACTAAAAGAACTTTCGAGTTACTCTACAACGCTCAGTTCGCTAACAGGTGGCCGTGCTTCATTTACCATGAAATTTGCCAGTTATGAACTCGTACCAATGGATGTGCAAGACAAGCTATTGAAAGAATACGAAGCTACTCAGCAAGAAAAAGAATAGTTTGTTCTCCCTTGTATAAAACGAAAGCCGTCTCAAACAGTGATTTGAGACGGCTTTTTTATCAGCTCAAGTAAAGACTGGCTAATCACCAACAGCTACGCTTTAGAACTCAACACTATCTTCTTCCTTTTCAATAAAGAAATATTGGCTGCCATAATTTTGAGCCTTGGCACCAAAGCAATTAATAAAAGCATGTTCTCCCTGACAATGCATCGGCACCAACAATCCGGTTTTAATCCGCTGCAAAAACAAGATAGCCCCATCTGCAAAATCAGTTCCGAGGCGTGGATCGAGAGGGAACATCGCCACATCCAGATCAGGAACTTCTCCGGCAAGAATACTCAGCTCATTTTGGTAAAGCTTTTCCGCTTCTTCTATTTCTTCCGGTGTCGATTCTTCTTTCCAGTGCCAGTCATTCAAATCACCTGCATGAAAGATTTTTTTGCCTCCGGCTTCAACATAAAACGAAACACCTTGGTCGGTTGACCCATAAGCCTTCACATATATTCTGTCATCCTGATAAGCTTCTCCTTTATCTAAAAAGAATCCATCAGACGACAGACATTGTTTTTCATCGAGTATATCTTTGGAGAAGATATACTGAATATCATTTCTGACAGCGCTCCACTCTAATATCTCCTTGTTAAAATGGTCGTGATGAGCATGAGAGGCAAACACATATACACTTCCTTTAAATAGTGGTAAATGTTGCTTCAGCCAGTTGTTACCCGAATCTTTGTAATAATCAAAAATCAGCGTTATGTCAACTGATTCAATAACAAAACAACTATGAAAAATATATGTTATCTTCATACATAACAAACATTTAAGTATATATTTCTATTCTTTTACAGCTTACACTGCAAAAGCGTTTTGTCCTGACAAAGATACCGGTTCTTCACCAGAAAACAAGAAAGCCGTCCCTTTCGAGACGGCTTTCCCCTTATATTAAATCAGAAGATTATTCGGGCAATACTACAGCCTTGCGAGCTTCTGTAATGCGTTCCATCTCATCAACAGAACCAACAATCATCTTATCAAACTCACGTTGACCGGTACCGGCAGGAATCAAGTGACCGCAAATAACGTTTTCTTTCAGACCTTCCAGCTTGTCAATCTTACCGTTAATAGCTGCTTCGTTCAACACCTTAGTCGTTTCCTGGAACGATGCAGCCGACATAAAGCTGCTGGTTTGCAATGCAGCACGTGTAATACCCTGAAGAACCTGGCTTGAAGTTGCGGGGATAGCATCGCGGGCTTCCACCAAACGAAGGTCTTTACGTTTCAGAGAACTGTTTTCGTCACGCAGCTTACGTGCAGTTACGATCTGACCGGCCTTCATTGTTTGCGAATCACCCGGATTTATAACCACTTTCTTACCCCACAAACGATCATTTTCTTCGAAGAAATCGTTTTTATCAATCATTTGTTGTTCGAGGAAGCGGGTATCACCCTGATCTAGAACCTCTACCTTGCGCATCATCTGACGTACAATCACTTCGAAGTGCTTATCGTTGATCTTCACACCCTGTAAACGGTATACATCCTGAACTTCGTTCACAATATATTCCTGAACAGCAGTCGGCCCTTTGATTGCCAAAATGTCTGACGGGGTAGTTGCGCCATCGGATAAAGCTGTACCTGCGCGTACATAATCACTTTCCTGAACAAGGATTTGTTTTGAAAGTGGTACAAGATATTTCTTCACCTCGCCCATCTTAGAGGTAACAATGATTTCGCGGTTACCACGTTTGATTTTACCGAACGAAACTTCACCATCGATTTCAGCAACAACGGCAGGATTTGACGGGTTACGAGCTTCAAA
Source organism: Bacteroidota bacterium (assembly GCA_030706455.1). GTDB lineage: Bacteria > Bacteroidota > Bacteroidia > Bacteroidales > Paludibacteraceae > Microbacter. The sequence goes on along the minus strand of JAUZOL010000310.1, from coordinate 29 downwards.
CAACTCAGTAACACGGGGGAGACCCCCGG
>JAUZOL010000031.1 GCA_030706455.1 Bacteroidota bacterium | reverse complement strand
GAAGAACGTGCCCGTGAAATGTTTTGGGAATGTACCCGTCGTACAGACTTGGTTCGTTTTGGCAAACTAACGGATGCTAACTATGTATGGCAGTGGAAAGCAGGTGTAAAGGCCGGAGCAGGATCGGATAGTTATAGAAATTATTATCCAATACCAACCGCAGACCTGACAGCCAATACAAATTTGAAACAAAATACCGGTTATTGATTATTCAATCAGATTGTCATCTGGTAAACGAAACAAAAGATACCTTATGAAAAAAATATTAATTTACACTGCTTTTTTAATGGCAGTCATATTCGTAGGATGTTCGGATGATGCTAAATTGATGATTTCGGCAAATCCCGTAGCTCCTGTATTAAGTGCTCCCAGCCAATCGACTACAGCTTATGTAAAAGATTCAGCGGCTTATATATTAAGTATGGACAGCACCGGCCTGGCAGAAACATTCAAAGTGTCTGCTGCTGATTACGGAGTGAGCGCTCCGATAACCTATAGTCTTCAGATTGATAAAACAGGTAATAATTTTGCTAATGCACAGACGATTACCAGTTCGTCAACAACGAGTTTGGCAGTAACAGTAGTGCAACTTTACAATGCGTTGACAGGAGCTACAGCTCTGAATCTTCCAACAAATGTAAAGGCCAGTATTGATGTGCGCGTAATGGCAACAATAGGAGCTTCGTTGCAGCCAGCTTACTCAAATGTAAAAACCATTATCGTAAAACCATTGCCATCTTTGAAACCGTATTACGCGGTAACTCCTAAACCATACTATATTATTGGGTTGGGTGATGGTGCTTGGAGTAATAATCCGGCAGGGCTTGGGGTATCTCTATATCCTATGAGTGTTGTCAGTGGATTCGCTTATACCAGTGCCGGTGCCGGAACATTTACATTTACCGGTTATTTCAAAGCATCGAGAACATTCAAGTTGATTCGTGATGTGGGTAGCTGGAATGAACAATGGGGTAACTCAGGTCAAGATGGTATAGATAGTCCTGTTCATAATGATAGTAATTCGAAAAACTTTAAAGTGCCATCTGATGGTTATTATACCATTACATTGAATTCGATTTCAAATACTTTGACAATTGTTGCAGCCAGTGCTCCTGCCAAATCTTTCGGCGCTATTGGTATGATTGGTGAATTTAACGGCTGGGGGACAGATGTCGCTATGACAGCATCCGAAACTACCAATAATCACTACTGGTACACTACCTATACATTCAGTTCGGATTTTACACCTCCGGTAGGAAATGGTGGAATGAAATTCCGCGCAGATGCCGCATGGACCAATAACTGGGGCGCCGGATACTTCCCGGTAGGAATTGGGTCAAACGGAGGTACCAATGTTCCTCATAAGGCAGGAACTTACAAAGTCTTGTTTAATGATGTTGACGGGTGTTTCTACTTTGTGAAACAGTAAGTTACTCCAGACTTTTAATATGAATTATTCTTCACGGACTTTGAAGAAAGTCCGTGAAGTTTAACTTCAATCTTTAACCAAAACCACTAATCGGCTTGTTTCAAAACAGGCTACCGTATTTTACCTCCCATGAAAACACTCTCTGCAATATTTCTTTACTTGTTATGTATAAGTAGCATAGCAGGTCAGGTTGTTACAACAAATCCCGTGCTTGTGACAAAAGATGCAGGAGTGATTTCCGTTATATTTGATGCTGCTCAGGGTAGTGCAGGTTTGAAAGACGATGCCGGTCCGATTTACGCGCATACCGGTGTTATTACCAATTTGAGCACATCTTCCAGCGACTGGAAACATGTTATTACCGACTGGCCTACCTCTACCAACCAATCTTCTGTCAATCTTGCCAAAAACAAACTCACTTCTCTGGGAAATAACAAATGGCAATTGACCATCACTCCCGATATTTATTCTTATTATGGCATTACAGATGTCTCGGAAACAGTTACCAAACTGGCTTTTGTGTTTCGTAATGCAGACGGAAGCAAAACGGGCAAAAACGCTGACGGCTCTGATATTTTTGTGTCGGTTTATGCATCGTCAGCCTTGACGGTAAAGCTTTCAACACCAACCTCCAATACGTTGATGCCTTTGAATACAGCATCTACGATAACGGCCAATTCATCCGCTTCGGCTAATATGGCACTATATATTGGTGCAACTTCTTCTTCAAATATTACAGCTACCACTCCGGTAGCGCAATCGAATGGCGTTACAACATTATCGTCTTCGTACACATTTACTACACCGGGTAACTATTATGTCATCGCGACAGCTACAACCAGCGGTGGTAGTACAGCATCCGACACATCCTATGTTTGTGTGCCGAAAATACAACCTCTTGCAGATCGTCCTTCAGGATTGAAAGAGGGACTTACAAAAAATCCGGACGGATCGGTGACGTTTTGTCTCTCATTGGGCAAAAGCGCTCCTGTCTCGGCTTCTACCCGGGTATTTATCTTGGGCGACTTTAATAATTACAAACTGGACAATAATTACCTGATGAATCTTCAGGCTGACAATACAACTTACGGTACGGATGTCAACTTTTATTGGCTGACAGTTTCAGGCCTGAATGCGTCAAAAGAATACGCTTACCAGTATTACGTGGATGGACTTGCCGGAACTAATGCTGTCAGGGTGGGTGATCCATACGCAGAAAAGATTCTAGATCAGGCTAACGATAAATATATCGGTTCTTCCATTTATCCGAATTTGAAATCATACCCATCGGCCTTGACAAGCGGAATTCTGTCGTGCTTTACCATCAATTCATCGAATTATAACTGGCAATATTCATCGTCATTCAATCCTCCATTGCAATCACAGCTTACAATTTACGAGATGCTGTTTCGCGATTTTACGTCTGAAAAGTCAGTGCAGGCAGCTATCAGCAAACTCGATTACCTCAAAGAACTGGGAATAAATGCGGTTGAACTTATGCCCATAATGGAGTTTGACGGGAACGATAGCTGGGGGTACAACCCGAATTTTTACTTTGCGACAGACAAAGCTTATGGTACCAAAACCGACTACCAGCAGTTTGTGGATGAATGTCATAAACGGGGAATTGCTGTAATTCTCGATATTGTGTTCAATCATACATGGGGTTTGAGTCCTTATTGCCTTGTCTATTGGGATGCGGCAAATGGCCGTCCTGCTGCTACCAATCCGTATTACAATGCTTTGGCACCTCATCCATACAGTGTTGGTAATGACATAAACCATACTTATGCTCCTGTAAAAGCCTGGTTATCGCGCGCTCTGAAGTTTTGGCTGACGGAATACAAAGTTGACGGTTTTCGTTTCGACCTGAGCAAAGGGCTCACGCAAACAGTTTCGAACGGAGGTGCCGTAAATCCGAATGCCACCCTTAATTGCAGCACATATGATCAAAGCCGTATCGATAATATCAAAACGTATGTAGATGCAGTGAAATCGACCAATCCGAAAGCATACGCTATTCTGGAACATTTTTGTGATGATGCAGAAGAAAATGCATTGGCGGCTTATGATAGTACGATGCTTTGGCGCAATGTTTCTTATGCTTTTCAACAGGCAGCAATGGGCTATGTTGACGGCTCTGACTTTTCACGATTGGCATCTTCCTCGCAATCGGGTGGTGCAGTCAAGCTGCCCACCAATCGGGTGGCCTATGCCGAAAGTCATGACGAGTACCGGATGGGGTATAAAGCCATCACATGGGGCGTAACTGATGTGAAAGATACAACCAATGTGATGAAACAACTTGCCGTATGTGGTGCTTTCGCTTTTCTGAGTCCGGGCCCCCGAATGATGTGGGAATTCGGAGAATTGGGGGCGAATTACAATTCAAAAGGTTCAAATGGCAGCGACAATATCACCAGTGCTTTTCCTGCCGAATGGGGCTTTCTGAATATTCCGGCCCGAAAAGCGTTACACGATAATTATCAGAAAATTTTGAATTTAAGGCTTAAATATCCGTCTCTGTTTTCAAACCCAACGTCATGGAGTTGGCAGGTGTCAGCCAATGATTGGTCAGCCGGTCGTAATGTGTATCTCACAGATGGAAAAACTTCGGCAATCGTACTTGGAAATTTCACGGGAACCGGAGCTGTTTCAGCAAGTGCGTCGTTCGGCAAAACAGGTATATGGTATGAACTACTTACCGGCGATTCTATTAATGTAACCGCTACGCCAATGACCATTGCACTGCCGGAATTCGGTCTGAAAATTTATACAAATGTCAGAATTACACCGGCCCCGGTGGATACAACAACGCAGAAAACCGTGCTGATTTTTCCGAATCCGGTAGAAGATATGATGTATATTTCGGGAGCTCCCGCGAATTCAGTGCAGATTTCGGATGTCAACGGACGACTTGTTGTTGTAAAAGATATTGAGAATAATCGTGTAAATGTATCAATGTTGCAGACTGGTATGTATCTCGGTAAGGTATTTTTCCGGGATGGCACCACTAAGACTATAAAAATATGCAAGCGATAGTGTAAATTTGTCAGTGAAAACGTTTGCACTGTACCTTAAAATCTTTTCCTATGTCGAATAGCCAGATAACCATCAAAGATATAGCTAAAGCTCTGAATGTGTCCGTTTCAACGGTATCGAGAGCTTTGAATGATAGCCCTGACCTGAGTGGTGCAACCAAGCTGCAGGTGCAGGAATATGCGCGTCAGCATCACTACAAACCGAATTTGCTTGCTCTGAGCATGAAAAAACGGGAAAGCAAAACAATAGGCGTGATAGTACCGCAGATTATTCATCATTTCTTTTCTTCTGTGTTGGAGGGAATGATGGATGTGGCCGAAAGAGAAGGTTTTAATGTGTTGTTGTTCCGCTCGCGTGATAGTTTTGAGAAAGAGCAGCACAGCGTACAACAGCTGATTTCTTCGCAGGTATGTGGCGTATTGACTTCCATCGCCAAAGAAACAACTCATTATGAGCATTTTCAGGAGCTGGTGGATCATAATATTCCGGTAGTTTTTTTTGACCGTATTTGTGTTGATATTCCTTCGAACCGCGTGGTGATTGATGATTATGCAGGAGCGTTAGCTGCAACTGAATATTTGATCAAAACAGGTTGCCATCGAATAGCGTTTTTCTGTTCGCCACTCAATCTGGAAATTTCCAAAAATCGACGCGGAGGTTATCTGGATGCTTTAAGCAAACATGGTATTTCTGTTGATAAAGACCTGATTAAGATTTGTGACAATTATGACGAAGCTATTCCTGTGGCAACAGAAATGCTGCAGTCGGAAAATCGTCCAGATGCCTTTTTTGCGGTGAATGACGAAACTGCTTTAGGTATTTTGCATGCAACCAAGCACTTGCATTTCAAAATACCGGAAGAAATTTCAATTTGCGGGTTTACCGATGGCTTTGCCGCTATAGCTTCCGATCCGCAGCTCACCACCGTGGGGCAAAGCGGGCAGGATGTAGGCCGCAGTGCTATGGAACTATTAGTAGAAAAGATAAGACACAAAGGAGATCAACCATTGATAAAGAATAAAATCATAAAAACAAAATTAATTGTAAGAGAAACAACACGATAATATAACAACTTGAGAGATTGAACTATAATAGTGTTGCGTTTCAACAAGGGATTCTTCACAGAAATGCCTGAGTTGAAGCATTAATAGGCAATCATAAGATTAGTAGGGGATTGCTAAATATTTAGAGGCGTATGAAACTAATTTTTTCGGTAGATTATTTTACTTCGTGGGGGCAAACAGTGTACGTGGAGGGTTCGATACCGGAGCTTCAACCCGCAGAAATGTCTTTTTCTGACAACCATCTATGGAAACTCACGCTCGACATTCCGTCTGATGTGCCCTCATTTACATATTCTTATTATGTTAAGGATCAGGAAGGTGCTATTATAAGAGAGTGGGGGAAGCCTCGTGTTTTCGAATCAAAGGAAAATATTGCGGTGTATCACCTGAAAGATCAATGGATGGGTATTCCCTATAATAGTCCGTTCTTCTCGTCAGCCTTTACCAAAGCTTTTTTTGCACCCGATAAGAAGAAAAAAACTGCATCTTCAATTGCAGAAACATCCATCACTTTCAAGGTTTTTGCACCTGAGATTCGTGGGGGTAAATGTATGGCTCTGATTGGCAATAATGCAGTATTGGGAAACTGGAAGGTTAAGAAATCGCTCCTGATGAGCAACGAAAATTTTCCGGAATGGTCTATTACGCTGGATCGCTCAAAGCTCAAAGCTCCGTTTGAATACAAGTTCGCAGTAGCAGATCCGGAAACTTTGTCAGTTGAAGAATGGGAAAACGGGACAAACCGTGCGGTGACTGCTTTGCCTCCTAAAGATGAAGAACTCATCATTACCTGCGGTGTTTACCGGGGAAATAATCCGACATGGAAATGTGCCGGAGTGGCGATTCCTGTGTTCTCTTTGCGTTCGGAAACAAGTTTTGGTATTGGTGATTTTGCAGACCTCAAAAAAATGATCGACTGGGCTGCAAATACAGGTCAGCGTGTTGTTCAGCTACTACCGGTGAACGATACCACGATGACTCACACCTGGACGGATTCCTATCCATATAATGCCAACACAATTTTTGCATTGCATCCGCTTTATCTGAGCATTTCAGTGTTTGGAAAGCTCAAAGATAAGGAGGTGATGAAATTTGCAAATGCAATGCAAAAGGAACTGAATGCTTTGCCGGAAGTTGACTATGAGGCCGTATCGGATGCTAAATGGAAAATCTACAGGACAGCATACAATGAGCAATATACAAAGGTCAATAAAACAGCTGCTTATCGGGATTTTGTAGAGCAAAACAAAGAATGGCTCTATCCTTATTGTGCCTTTTGTTATTTGAGAGACAAGTATAAGACGGTGGATTTTCGTCAGTGGCAACAATATGCGACATTCAGCCTTGATATAATTGATGAATTGTGCAATAAAAATTCGCAAGACTATGACGAGATTGCCATTCACAGCTTTTTACAATATCACTTACATAATCAGTTGAAAGAAGCTTCGGATTATGCCCGTTCTAAGGGAGTTATACTGAAAGGAGATATCCCGATCGGAGTAAGTCCGTGTAGTGTGGAAGCGTGGACGGAACCTCATTTATTTAATCTTGATGCTCAAACCGGCGCTCCCCCTGATGATTTTTCTATCACAGGTCAAAACTGGGGCTTTCCAACATATAACTGGGAGCGGATGAAGCAGGACGGTTTCAGATGGTGGCGCAGACGATTTACCAAAATGGCCGACTATTTCGATGCTTACCGTATTGACCATTTGCTGGGTTTTTTCCGTATTTGGGAAATTCCGATGGATGCCGTTCAGGGTTTGCTGGGGCATTTTAGCCCGGCGCTTCCTATGGGTAGACAAGAGTTACAGGCAAACGGTTTTTGGATTAACGAAGAGAGACATTTGAAACCGTATATCCGTTATTACCAGCTGAATGAAATGTTTGGTAATGCAACAGACGAAGTCATTGCTACGTATTTGGTTGAAAAAGGATCGGGAGCTTTCGGACTGAAGGAAGAGTTCAATACACAACGTAAGATTGAGGCGCATTTTGCAGCTACCGGAGAAGATACCAATGTGCGCGACGGGCTTTACGCTTTGGTTGCGGAGGTGTTATTCGTAAGGGATCCGCGTGACCCGCAGAAATTTCATCCACGCATTACAGCTCAATACACCTACAGTTATAAAGCATTGTCGGACAGTGATAAATATACATTCGACCGTTTGTATGATCACTTTTATTATCAACGTCACAACTATTTCTGGTCGGAACAGGCAATGCAGAAACTTCCGGATCTGATTACATCCACCGAAATGCTGGTATGTGCCGAAGATTTGGGGATGATACCGGCTTGCGTGCCTTATGTGATGAAACAGTTGCACATGCTGAGTCTAGAAATTCAGCGTATGCCTAAAGATCCGACAAAGAAATTTGCCAACACGAATTATTATCCCTACTTGTCGGTTGCAACCACATCCACACACGACATGAGTACGCTGCGTGGATGGTGGGAAGAAGAAGGAGAATTGCGTCAGCAGTATTACAATCAGGTGTTGGGAAAATGGGGTGAAGCGCCTATGTATGCCGAGCCATGGATTTGTAGCAATATTGTACGAAATCATTTGTGGGCACCTTCTATTCTGACGATTCTGCCTTTACAGGACTGGATGTCTATTGATGGAGAAATTCGCAGGGTGAATCCACATGACGAACGTATCAATGTTCCGGCAAATCCCCGGCATTACTGGAGATACAGAATGCATATCACATTGGAGCAGTTACTTGCGAGTGATGACTTCAACCAAAAAGTGAGATCTTTGATAAAAGAAACAGGAAGATAAATCATATTGAACCTTAACAATAGTATGAAAACTAAACCCAGACTATCTACAGCCCAAATCCTGAATATGAATTTCGGATTTCTGGGAATTCAATTTGGCTTTGCGCTACAAAATGGTAATGCGAGTCGCATCCTTCAAACTTTTGGTGCAGATGTACAATCGCTTTCCTGGTTTTGGGTAGTAGCTCCGCTTACGGGAATTATCATTCAGCCCATTATCGGTCATTATTCCGATCGTACGTGGTGTAAATTAGGCAGACGGAAACCCTATTTTTTGGCGGGTGCTATTCTCGCAGCTCTGGCTCTTATTTTCATGCCTAATTCAGGTGCTCTGTCAGCCGTAATTTCACCATTGATTATCGGGGCAGGAATGTTGACGATTATGAATGCTTCGTTCAATGTGGCTATGGAGCCTTTCCGTGCTTTGGTGGCCGATATATTGCCTGATGAACAGCGGACTACCGGTTTTTCCATCCAAACATTTTTGATTGGTATTGGTGCCGTTATCGGTTCATGGTTGCCTTATGTGATGTCGGAATGGATGGGCATCGGAAAAAGTACTCCGCAGGGAGAAATTCCTGTGAATGTTATCATAGCATTCTATGTCGGTGCTGCCGTGATGTTGGGTACAATTATCTGGACCATAGTAAAAACGAAAGAATATCCTCCCGAAGAGTATCGTCAGTTTCAACAAGAGGAACCGGCGGAAGAAAAATCAAAAGAGAGCTTGCTCGACATTTTCAGAGATGTTGCCCGTATGCCTCTCACCATGAAACAATTGGGAATTGTACAGTTCTTTTCGTGGTTTGCTCTGTTTGCTATGTGGGTGTATACCACTCCGGCTGTAGCTTCGCATGTGTATGGAGCGGTAGATGCCACATCTTCTAATTATCAGGTGGCTGCCGATTGGGTAAATGTTCTCTTTGGCGTATATAATTTGGTAGCAATGTTCTTCGCATTGGCACTTCCCTGGATTGCAGCCAAAACAAACCGGAAAATTACGCATTCCATTTCCTTGATTTGTGGCGCAGCAGGGCTCGTTTCTATCTATTTTATTACAAATCAGTATTGGCTTATCTTGTCGATGGTAGGAATCGGTATTGCGTGGGCAAGTATTTTGGCGATGCCCTATGCGATTTTGGCTGGTTCCATTCCTCCCCGAAAAATGGGTGTTTATATGGGCATTTTTAATTTTTTCATCACCATTCCACAGATTATTTGCAGCTTATCGGCTGGTCCTATTTTGAAACACATGTTTCATTCCGACGCAACTTATGCCTTGTTAATAGCAGGTATCTGTTTGTTGATTGCTGCCGGTTCTGTAGTATTTGTCAAGGACAAGCACTAATGGCCGGAATGTTGAAGAAAGGATGGTTTTTCCTGCTAATTGTACTCTTTATCTCGTGCGGAAAAACAGAAACTGAGCAAATCATTATTCCTGTAAATTGTCCGGTTCAGGCGGCCGACGTGTCGTTTCTTCCTCAGATTGAGGCGGCAAATATCACACTTTATAATCAGTCGGGACAGACAGAAGACATGCTCACAACGTTGAAGAAATCGGGTTGCAACACCATTCGTCTTCGTTTGTGGTATACACCGGCTGACGGGCATTCCGGCTTTTCAGAGGTAAAAACGATGGCGCAGCGGGCGAAAGCGTTGGGGCTAAAAGTCTGGTTGACGGTGCATTATTCCGATACATGGGCCGATCCGGGCGCTCAGACTTTGCCGTCAGCGTGGTCATCCTGTTCATTTGCTTCCTTGAAAGACAGCGTTTATGCTTACACTCAACGCATAATGAGCCAAATGCAACCCGATTATATTCAGATCGGGAACGAAATAAACAGTGGATTCCTGTGGCCGATAGGTAGATACGATAGCATGAGTCAGTTCACGGCACTGCTCGACAAAGGCATTAAGGCTGTGAGGGCCACAAATGCGACGACCAAAATCATTTTGCATTGTGCCGGAATAAGTAATGCCAATTGGCTTTTTTCTCAATTTACATCGTTGGATTACGATGTGATTGGAATTTCCTATTATCCTGTATTTCATGGTAAAGATCTTGATGCCCTAAAGTCTTCCTTGAAGAGCCTTGCATCCACATTTGGAAAGAGCGTAGTCATTGCAGAAACGGCTTATCCGTTCACATTAGAATGGAACGACTGGACGAATAATATTGTTGGCACTGCAGACCAATTGGTGAATGGTTATCCTGCAACTTCGACCGGACAGCATGACTTTGTGGCCAAAATCAAAGAAATATCCTGCTCGTTTACCGGAGGACTTGGCTTTTGTTACTGGGGAGGGGAATTTATTGCATGGAAAGGTTCTACAGCTACCAATGGCTCCAACTGGGAAAATCAGGCGTTTTACGATTTCAGCAATAAAGCTTTGCCCGTGCTCAATGTCTATAGCGGAAAATAATTTGCGCGACTAATCTATTCTTTTGCAAACCAATAATCCTATAACTATGAAAGTCAGAAATCTGTTTTTATTTGTACTTATCAGTGTGTTGCTGGCATCCTGCACAACTGAAAAGAAAACCCAATCTCCCGAAGAGTGGAGCAAAAATGCAGTGATTTACGAGGTAAATGTTCGCCAGTACACTGTTGAAGGGACCTTCAATGCATTTGCCAATCGTTTGCCGCAATTGAAAGAACTTGGGGTGGACGTCCTTTGGTTTATGCCCATTTATCCGATTTCGCAGGAAGGCCGGAAAGGTACACTCGGTAGCTATTATGCCGTTAAAGATTACAAAGGAATCAATTCTGAATTTGGCAAAGCAGAAGATTTCAAAGCTCTGGTAAAGAAGGCACACGAAATGGGATTTAAAGTGATACTTGACTGGGTGGCCAACCATACCGGACGTGATAACGTGTGGGTAAAACAACATCCCGATTGGTTTGTCAAAGACAGCTTAGGCCATATATTGTCTCCGTTCGACTGGACGGATGTGGCAAAACTCGATTATAAAAATACTGCGATGCGAGCAGCTATGCAGGATGCCATGGCGTATTGGGTAAAAGAATTTGATGTGGATGGTTTCCGTTGCGATGTGGCTGGCGAAGTACCGACCGATTTTTGGAATGACACCCGTGCAAAACTCGATAAAATCAAGCCTGTATTTATGCTTGCCGAAGCCGATAAAGCCGAGCTTGCCCAAAAAGCTTTTCATGCCGATTATAACTGGCCGTTGCTGAGTACGATGAACGACATTGCCAAAGGCAAGAAACAGGCAACCGATATTGATAAGGTGTTGGCACACTACGATTCGGTGTATAATCCGGTTTCGTTCAAAATGAACTTTGTGACCAATCATGATGAAAATTCATGGAACGGTACGGAATATGAACGGATGGGTGCCGGAGCTAATGCATTTGTTGTACTTACCTATACCTATCCCGGTATGCCCTTAATTTATACCGGACAGGAAATTGGTCTGAAAAAACGCCTCTCTTTCTTCGAAAAAGATACCGTGGCCAACTGGAATAACCCTGCAGTTTTCAACTTTTATAAAAAATTGAATGAACTAAAGCATACACAACCGGCTTTGGCAGTCGGCAAGGAGAAAGGACAGTTTATCCGCTATGCGACAACCAGTCCATCCGTATACATTTTTGAACGCAAAGTAAAAGGAAATGCTGTGTTGACAGTCCTGAATCTGAGTAGTCAGAACCAGATAGTGAACTTTACGAAAGCTAAGCCTTCCGGGGAGTATACTGACTATTTCCAAAATATGAAAACGGATGCTTCCCGTCTTCAGGGAGCAACGCTATTGCCCTGGCAGTATAAAGTCTATGTCAGCGCTAAAAAATGAAAAAGCGGCAAAAACCGCATCTGTGTAGTTTTAAACCTAAAACCTCCCTGTTTCTCAATAAAGCAGGGAGGTGTTTTTTTTTTAGATCCTCAACATTGTCATGGAGAGGGTAATCTAAACAAGAGGTTATTGTATAAATGTCAATTTATTAAGCTTCTCCTCCGTTGAAATTCATCGGCATGGGAGGATTGAAAGCTCCATCGGCTGTTTTGATTTTGCCGAAAACAGATTCATATTTTGCTACGTTTTCTTCCAGCGCAAAGAGCAGGCGTTTTGCATGTTCGGGAGTCAGAATAATACGCGATTTCACGTTCGCTTTTGGTGTGCCGGGCATAATACGTATAAAGTCAACCACAAATTCAGACGATGAATGTGAGATGATAGCCAGATTGGAATAAGTACCTTCAGCAATTTCAGCCGAAAGTTCAATGTTGATTTGGTTTTCTTGATTTTCCATTGTAATTGAGGATCAATAGTTATTTTGTAACAAAAGTAGCTATTCTGTTTCAAAAAACAGACAAATTCCACTCTGAAAATTAAAACATTATTTCTGTCTGATAATTCGTGTTGCCGTTATTTCTTTCGTAACAGGATATGTGATTACAGAATAGCTATCATCAGGAAGAAATTGTTCAATAAAGGGTAGGGAAGGCGTGTAATAAAAAGAACCTCCGGGTTGGAGAGAGTGCAATATCTCCATGTATTTCTTCGCGTATTCGATATAGCTTCCATCCTTACGCAGATTTTGATGCGAAAAATGCAGGGCAAACGAATGATTAGAAATGATAGATCCCCAGCTGTCGGGTACAAACGGGTAGTCCAGCCAATCATAACATATCAGGTATTGCTCGTTATCTTTCTCAATGATGCGATCCATTCCGAAAGCATTTATTCCACTTTTCTGAAGATAACGGGTAAGGTGCGCATGCTCTCCACATCCGAGATCCAGTACCGGTTGCAAAAGAGTTGCCACATCAATGTGAAGTAATTGCAATTGTAGACTTGCTGAATATTCGGCACACACCACTTCAACGATTTCGGGTAAACCCGTTTTGTTGATTTCGGTTACGAAATTATTGGTTTGTTTAAGCCATGTTTTAAGCCTGTCAAGATGGTTTTGTTGCAGGCGGTCGAAATCGATGGGCGATTTGCCAAGTTCTTCGATAATATTCCACCAGAGAGCCTCATACACTTCACGCAATTGGTCGAGGTGTTCTTGTCTGAGATCGATAAACTGATTGGAACGACAGAAAGTTTGACGTGCTTTGTCCGTCATCATGTCAATCCATTCGCCTTCTTTGTGTTCGCGCGCAATGCGAAGTAATTCATCCCGATAGCTACTAATTAGCTCTTTGCTTTCGGGAAGAAACTGATTTCCGGGCTCGTGATGCTGATAAAAAAGATTGGTATGACTGTGAGCCTCGAATTGCCGTTCGATACTTTGTGCTATTTCTTCGTAAATGGTCATTGCCTTTTGTTTGAGAGCAAAGATACCGATAGTTTTTTTATTTCGAAGTCATCTTGACTTTTATACAACAATGTAATTTCGCTCCTATGGAGCTCTAAAAAAATACTGACTAACCATTTACTACCATAATATCGCTTCTCCGAAGCTTAATATATGCTCCTTTAGGAGCAATTCCCGATAGATATCGGGAGGTAGTAATTATCATTTTCACAAATCAAAAGCTCCGTAGGAGTGACATTATAGAAAGTCAAGATGACTTCTTCATTAAAGATTGTATAAAGGCATGCACTGAGTATTACAAAAGCTTCTTGAAAAGGAACATTTTAATTTTCAACTCTATCCGAGCGCTTGTTCCAGATCTTTTATCAGGTCATCGGCATCTTCCAGACCAACAGATACACGAAACAGTCCGTCACCTGCAAATTCTTTCCACGAAGCCAGTTGTTCCGGTGTATTGAATTTGAACGATGTTTGTAGTAAATCGTTGGCGTTAAGGTAGAATATCAGTGAACGGTGATGCCCTAGCGAAACGGCATAATGAATCACTTGCAATTTTTCTGCGAATATTTTTGCCTGCGCAGCCCCGTCTTTTACTCTGAAAGTCAACATGCCCGAGAAATTCTTCATTTGCCGTTTGGCTAATTCGTATTGCGGATGCGAGGGTAGTCCTGGATAAATAACGCGTTCCACTTTCGGATGGCTTTCAAGGTATTGCGCTACTTTTAGGGCGTTCTCCTGATGTGCGCGCATCCGCAACGGAAAAGTGGCTGCTCCTCTGAGAATAAGCCAGGCATTGAACGGACTGAGAGTGCCCCCGAATCGGATGGCAGTCTTTTTACGCAATGGAGTAAGATCGGCTTTACTTCCAAGGATAGCGCCACCTAATGCATCGCCATGTCCTCCGATATACTTGGTGAGCGAATGAATCACGAAGTCGGCTCCCAGTTGCAGGGGTTTGGTGGCTAATGGCGTTGCAAACGTAGAATCTACTGCCAGTTTCGCTCCTGCTGCATGTGCCAGATCGGCAACTGCTTTGATGTCGGTAAGGCGAAGCAGCGGATTACAGGGTGTTTCAATATACACCAGTTTGGTGTTGGTACGAATGGCATTCTTTACGGAGGCAATGTCGGAAGTGTTCACTTTGGTGATTTCAATCCCGTATTCAGGAATCATGTCGTTGGTAATTTCCGATAATGCGGCATAAGCTACATCGCTCACTACAGCATGATTGTCGGGGCGTAGCAGATGGAAGAGCATGGTAGTGATAGCTCCCATACCGCTTGCAAAAGCGACGGCTGTTTCGGCCTCTTCGAGCGCGGCAAGCTTTTCTTCCAACTGATGCACCGTGGGATTGCCCCAGCGTGTATAAATCCAGGGATCGTTTTCCTGAAGTCCTTCGACAGAAAAACCAGTATCGGCGTCGACAATATAGGTCGTGGACATAACCAGATTGGGCGATGATGCATGGGTTACCGGATCGGGCGCCTCTCCGGCATGAATGGCGAGTGTTTGGTCGCCTACTGGGAATTGAATATGTTCTGACATAGTTCTGCTTTTTTATTGCAAAAGTAGTCTCGTCAGAAATACCTATCAATAGCTCAAACAGGCTATTTTCCTACCAAAAGTGTGGTATAATGCAGTGTTTTGGGATGTTTATCTTTTTAGTATGCCCTGCTCCACACAATCGTTGATCAGCTTTTCCGTATATTCCCAAATTGTTTCGGAGCCGTTTTTGATCAGTTTCTTTTTGTCGTACACCTTCTGGTAGTTCACCCCGAATTCGTTCCAGGTACCGCCGTTATTCGATGAGTTTTGCAACAAAGGTTCCAGACGATCCATTGCTTTGGCAAAACGGGCATCGGCTGTTTCGCCCGCTTCAAACTCTTCCCAGAGAGCAATCAGCTCCTGAGCCTGCTCTTCAGGTAGAAGACCGAAAATCCGTTTGGCAGCTTTCAGCTCTTCTTCGGTATTGGTATGATTCTTGGTAGCGTCGTATATGAAGATGTCGCCGGCATCGATCTCCACGATGTCGTGAATCAGCACCATTTTCATTACCCTGAGCAGATCGATTGGTTCGTTCGCATGTTCAGCCAGTACCATTGCCATCATAGCCAGATGCCAGCTGTGTTCGGCGTCGTTTTCGTTACGGTTGCTGCTAATCAATTTGGTCTTGCGAAAAATAAACTTGATCTTGTCGATCTCTTTGATAAATTCGATTTGTTTGAGAAGTCTCTCCATTGTGTCGGGTTGGTAAGTAGGATGCAAAGGTAAGATCTATCGTTGGAATTTACCGCAACTTGCAGGGTAAAACCTCCCGAAGCGGAAGCTTTACGCTCGGTAGATATTCTGAAAGCAAATAGGAAAGCAGCCTATCGGTTGATTAGTAAATTGATTAGTTTTGCGATCTCTTCGGGACGGTCGGTGCCGATGCGTACCACCTTGGGGCGATTTTTGAAATGGAGTTCGATGGCTTTTCTTCCTGATACATTGTAGAGTACACCTCCCATGAAATAGTGTATGCCCAGTCCCAGCAAGAGATTGTTTTGTACCGCGTTGCACGATTGTATGTCGCAGATGCGGTAGCTTTTCCCGATCAGCCCTATACCCATGCGGAAAGAGATCGTTTCTTCCGTTACGGTAATGGTGAGCTGGTAAAACAACGCCAGACATACCTGAAGAACAATAAGTACGCCAATCAGAATTGCCAGGCCGACGCCGTTTTCGGCCAGTGTGTTTACAATTGCATTCAGGCAAAACAGGGAGGCAATCATCAGGATAAACATGAGCCATTTACCGGACTGACGGAAAATTTGAGGTTGCATAGTTTGTTGAATTTGAAAGAATTGATTGTGTGTGAAATTATTTTTTCGGGGAAATCACGAGACTTTCCTTGTCCATCGACTGAGCGAAAAAGAGTATGCCCGGAAATTGCTTTTTGAGCTCGGGTAGTTTTGCCTGCCATTGCGCAATTTCGGTGGGCGGAATGTGCATTGGAATAATATATCGTGGATGAAGTACATCCAAAACCAGTTTTAATTCTTTGGGATCTGCCTCCAGTATCTTGTAATAGAGAAAAGCCACATCCGTATGCAGTTGCCAGCCTTTATGTAGAGTAAGGTAATGGGCAAATGCATCGGGCATGATGTCTCCCGAATGAAAAACCTTTACCCCGTCCATGTCGATCAGGAAGCTGATGTTGAACATGTATTGTTCCAGATCGATGCCATTTCGCAGGTAGGTCAGGTGTTTTAACCCGTAGGCGGTAACCTGCATTCCTGCCACGGATTTGTTTACCGACTGGTTAGCTGCCGGTGTCATTTCACGGAATTGTGCCTGTTTGGTGACGAATCCGAAACAATCTCCGTCGATAAATACCAGCGAAGGCTTACTGGTAACCAAAGGAACATCCGGATGTTTGGTAAGATATTGGTTGATCAATACCGGATTGCAGTGATCCTTGTGATAATGAGTAAGAAACAGTGCATCAATGCTGTCGAAAGGAGCCACCGACTGCTGGATATTTTGCAAAACCGTTTTGTCGGGCACCAGAAATGCTCCGTAGCTTTCATCAAACAGCGCATCGATCAACACCTTGTGATGATCCGACTGTAACAGAAACCCTTCATTAGCAATATAGGTAATGTCGAGGCTTTTCGATTGCCCTGTCGCATTGAAACAGACCAAGGCGAGTAACAAAAAAGGAATCAGGAAACGGGGAATAGAGCGCATGGGGAGAAATTATATCGGTTTTTTGTACAAACTTACTTATCTAGTGTTGACTTCAATCTCAATATGATTATTCTTGTTTTTTCATAGCCATTTCTATTTTTTTTACACTTACGGGATAACAGATCCGCCGATACGATCATTTGTAGTATACTTTAAAAGTCGTGATTACATCCACAATTGGCTCTATTTTACGTTCAAGCTTTATGAAGTGCAGCTTGAACGAGCTCCATCCATACTTGCGTCATGAGGGTTGTGCTAAACATTGGCATTTAGTTCATATTCAATATATTTGATTACTTGTACAGTTTTGATTAAGTATTCTTCAAGTTTACTAATAGTAATTGTTGACTCTCTACCATGAGCTATATTGTGTCTGTCTTTTAATATGTAATTAATTGCAGCACCTCTGTCTTGATCTTGCATAAAATCTCTAATGCGATCATACCAATCCGGATTGAAGGATTTGGCTAATTCTTTTATTTTTTCTGTATTTGCATTCTGAATTTTGTATAGTTGAGACTTTGTATAAGTCAGTACTACGGATGGTGTGCAAGAACTTTCGGCAATATCACTAAATGTATGATAGATTGAATTTTCAATAAAACCAGAACAAAGAACACAAATGTATTTGGTTAAATGTGACCTCAGGACATTATCTGGTTGAATTTCTTTTGTTAGTTTTATCAATGATTCTATACGCCTATATTGACGATTTAATTCTTCATTGTTGAACATAGTCATCAATAAAAAGATTAAATAACATGTGTCTTTGTTCGACTATTTTATCATCGGAAGTCGCTCTTGTAATTGAGTCAACAAAGTCTTGGTCTTGATACAATGTGTCGATATTTGCGATCATTTTATCAAAATCAATTTTTTTATCAAGTCTCTTGGCAATTCCTACCATTATAACTTCAAATGCAGAGGCATTAAATACTCTGTCTGGTCTGAAAGCATTTTTTCCAAATTTCTCAAGAACTATATCTGTGGTTCTTTTGAAAACGGTTGAAAGTCTTTCAATCTCTTCATCATTTATATTTTTATTTCTTAGATTGAACTTATTCAGAAATTCTTTTAGCGGCTTTGTATAATTATCCAAGGAAGAATACATAGCAAGAAATCTTAAAATCATTTCTTGATCTTTTAATCTATTATTTTTCTTCCCAAAGAGTTCGCGCCATGATTTGTAATCATTCAACTCAGAAATCATATTGTTTAATCTTCCAATATAAATTGCAGTTCGAATTTCCTGTGGAGTTAATTTTCGTCCACCGGTATTCAATCTCTCAAAAACGTGATATATACTTGTATTATCATTGTCAGGAGATTCTTGCTTTATAATAGTAGCATGAATTATTGAATCATCTAATTTGATTCTATCTTCTGAGTCTAAATCCTCATAAGTTTTATTTTCAAATTGTTTTTGGACGTTTTTCAAACGAAATACTTTTTTTCGAGAATCTCCCTCTTTAGGATTAAAAAAACCTTCATAAAAAAACAAAAGTGATTTCAATCTTTGTTGTCCATCAATTACAGATAATCTATTCGAGTCACCCTCTTTAGCCAAAAAAACTCCAGGAACAGGAAGTCCCAATAATAATGATTCAATTAATCTTGAAGCTTCAGCTTGATTCCAAACATAATCTCTTTGAAAAGGTGGAATAAAAACATCTCCTCTTTTAAGTCTTTTGACTAGTCCGTCAACATCAAAATCGGCTCCATAACTTGAAATGTCATAAATAATTGTAGCGGTAGATTCTTCAGAATCATCTACGTCAATTATCGGTTCATCAATTTCATCATATTCGTTAATTTCGTTTCCGTTCATTTTGATAGTTTTTTAATTGTTATATTTTTATGCTGGTGCATAACACGTATTTTGTGTTTAGTTGAAATTTGTATATGTTCAGTAAACTGTATATATAGCCCTTACTGCTGCACTATTGAATCGTGTTACCATGCTTAATTTTGCTGGGTTCTCTATTTCAAACCGTTGGCAATTTCAATAAATATACACTTTGATAGTTTTTGCCTGCACTATGACCCACGCGATGAATTAACTACCGTGGGTTACAATTCATGCGGGAACAAAGTGAATCTATTATCAGAGAACACAAACCTATTCACTCTAAATATAGTACAGATGTTAAGTTTTCAAAGTTCCTAATTATCCTTTTAACTTCCAAATAATTGCTGCTTTATTTTTTAACAAACCGGAAAGAGAGCAGGATAGGAAAGCGCACATTTGCAAAGAGAGGAAAATTTAATTTTACGTTATCCGTTGTCTAATGGTTTGAATGATTGATGGATATTTGTGAGTTGTTCATTATATTGACTTTATACTTTTCCTATCCTAAGATATTCTTCCTGAAAGAGTTTGTAGTTGGCATCAAAGCCGAAGTGTTGAAAAAGTCCATCAGAAAGAGGAGTATTGGCACTGTTGAAATAGATTCTACCATTGGGAAACACAATCAGTGTGATTGTTTGACAATTATATTTTCGGGAACCAGCTCCCCGGGTAGTGAACATTAGATAATTATCGGTGATATGAATAGGCTCCCAGTGAAGATTCAGAGCTGCTTCCTGCAATTTGTATTTTGCTTTCTCTTTACTGATATGTATTTCCAATTCTTTTATTTGGTCTCTGAGCAAAAGCTGTTTACAAGTCCAAAAAGTACCAATGAGAATTATAATCGGACCGATTATGGCAATCAAATAGTCATCGACAGACGGTTGTCCTGCTATTTGCTCTTTGGCAAGACTGTAAGATATTCCGATGCCAGTGCCAATCGCTATTAGTGCGAAGATGCGGCTCATCACAATATCATATGTTTGACCCTTGTAAACCAGGCGGTGATTCTCAACCGTTCTTTCGTAATTCAGACCGTCTTCAAGCATGGTGCAATCTTAATTTGCTTTCTTCAGGGAGTAACTGTTGTTGCGATACGCATCTCCGTATTTTTTCAATACATTGGCTTGATAGTCAAAGCACGCGCTGTGTTGCCCGATAATGCTTTGCAGTTTAGCAATCGTTTTCTGATTGTCCTTATAGCTGTTCGGATCGAATGAAGAGATATCGACGCCGTTTTTCGCATGAACAATGTCGTAGATCACCTGACGGCTGTAATAGATATAGGTTCGAAGGGTAACGGCCGAACAATAGTTTAGCCATTCGTTTCCATCGAATTTAATATTACCGATTAGTTCCTTCCCAATCTTGTCAAACTCATGCAATAACTCTTTACCATTTTTATCTGTCGATTTAAGATCGTCCATCCTGTGAAGCAAAGTCAGATCTGTTTTATAGAACAGAATGGATGAAGTTTCCAGGCCGTGTTGTAAGTCGAACATCAACAATTTTTCTACCGGCCCCAGTTGTTTCGAGCCTTTCGCATAAGTGCCCAGAAACATACATTCCATGGCAATGGCATCCATCCCGAAAAACGTTTTTTCTATCGGATTCTCAATGCTGATCTGAAACAGCTCCGGATGGTTGTAGAAATCATACGCAGATTGAAAGGTACTGATGACGATGGCATAACACAAAAAAGGATACGAGGTATACTTCTCGCTTACAAAACGACCGAAAGATAGGTTGACTTTCGAATGATCTTTCTCATTCATATTAAACGAAGAACATCCGTAGAAATCGTTATTTAAGGTCGAATCGTACACAAGAGTCAGTTCGCCCGATTGTAGCTTGTGCTTGACAAAATCATAATGCTCTTTTACTTTCGGATATTGGGAAGTCCCTGAATTCAAAACAGAGTCGAGTCCATTGAGAATGCGGTTGAATGAATCGCTAAAAGTTTTGAGGGAAAGAGATTCGGAGGCAGATACGCGAACCGATACCAACAGTAGCAAAAAGAGCACGAATCGGAAGTTTTTCATGATAATTGGGTGTAGTATAAATGTTAAAATACTAATGAGACAAATTTCAAAAATATTCTTTTAATTGCCAAATAAATGGAACTTGTTTTTGAAATGATTTTACACAAGCGCGGAGGGAGAATGTGCATAATTAACAATTTTAGCGGCTCTTCTTGGGAAGCACTCTAAAATAAAGTACATTTGCAGAAGATACCTTATAAAGTCATACGGATATGAAAATAGCAGTCATAGGTACAGGCGGAGTCGGAGGGTACTTCGGTGGGCGACTGGCAAAAGCCGGTAATGATGTGACATTCCTTGCCAGGGGAAAACATCTGGAAGCTATGATGAGTCATGGTCTTATTGTGCAGAGTATCAAAGAGAATTTTACCATTCAGCCCGTACAGGCCACCGACTCCATTACCGCCATCGGCAAGGTGGATCTGGTGTTGCTTTGCGTTAAATCGTGGCTGGTAAAGGATATGGCAAAAGAATTACTTCCTTTGCTGAAGGAGAATACGGTGGTACTTCCGCTTCAAAACGGAGTGATGGCAGCTGAAGAATTGCAATCGGTTATTCCGGTGCATCATGTTCTCGGAGGTTTGTGCCGTATCATCAGTAAGATAGAAGCTCCGGGAGTGATCCGTCATTTTGGTGTCGATCCTACCGTCGTGTTCGCAGAACTGAACAACGGAAAGAGCGAACGGGTGGTGAAACTGCAAAAGGTATTTGAACAAGCAGGCTTCAATGCCCGCATTTCGCACGATATACAGGCCGATATCTGGAAAAAGTTTATCCAGATCTGCATCAGCGGGTTGTTGGGCGTAACGCGTGTGCCGTACGGAGGAATTCGCGAAGTGAAAGAAACCCGCGAAATGATGGTTGCCCTCTTTCAGGAAGTGTATGATTTGTCTCAGAAACTGGGCATCAATATTGCTCCCGATTTTGTAGACAAAACGGTAGGTGTGATCGATAGCTTCGATTACAACGCTTCGGCATCGCTTGCCCGCGATATTTGGGAAGGCCGTCCTTCGGAACTGGAATATCAGAACGGAACGGTAGTACGCCTGGCCGAAAAATACAGACTGGAAGTTCCGGTCAATAAATTTATCTATTCTGCTCTTTTACCTCAGGAACGCAAAGCCAGACAATAATAGCCTGTGTTTGCGATTTCTGTATTAAAATATAGCTTATGAAGTCAATCGAAAAAATAGCTGAAAATAAAAATTATGCAGCCATCAATCTGGGTAATCTGGAAGAGATACTGCAATATTCCCTTATTCATCCGGTAAGCAAACGGGAGATTGAGGGCAAGGTTTTTGTGAAAGATGCTACCGGAGCCACCGGAACGGAAATCTCGTTCAATATGTTGCCTCCGCGCACCGAAGTGCCTTACTTTCATATTCACAATAAAAACGAGGAAACCTATATTTTTTTGAAGGGAGCAGGCTTTTATCAGGTGGACGACGACTGTTTCCCCATCAAAGAGGGAAGTGTAGTGCGTGTAGCACCCAAAGGTAACCGTGGTATGTGCAATACTTCCGACGAACCGATGATTTATATTGCCATTCAGTCGAAGGAAAACTCGTTGGAAGAACATACCACTGCCGATGGCACACGGATTCCTACCGAACCGAAGTGGAGATAGGGTTTAGTACACAGTACTCAGTAAACAGCATAAAATATGCAGGTAAATACGAATAAGTATCTGATTTACCTGATGGCTTGAAAAGCCGTATTTTCATAACCGCAGGTCTTTGACCTGTGAGTGAAGTAACCAGCCATCAATATGACCTGAAAGGTCTGACAAGGCCTATGATCAATACCTATCAGGATATTATGACAGACAATTAAGAGTTGCGATAATTATTTTAAGAATGATTCAAATACAACGTATTTTGCCGGATGCCGATTTGTCGGGTGCAGTCGCAGTTTTGAGAAGTGCGCATGGAACGGTGGCACAACAATTCGGTTTTACTCAGGAGACTAATCCGACCAACAGTGCTTTTATCGATGCGGAAACCCTGCGCGGGCAATTAGAGAAAGGCATAGAGCTTTACCTGATGACCGAAGATAGAAAGGCTGTCGGGTGTATTGCAATAGAGGAGTCACCGACCGAATCCGAAACATTTTATATTGAGAAGGTATCGGTTGTACCCGACTGCCGCAATCGTGGTTTGGGTGTGGAGTTGATGAACTTTGCCGCTTCATTGATAAAAGAACGGGGCGGTAAGCATATCGGTATTGCACTAATCAACGAGCATGAAAGCTAAAAGCCTGGTACCAAGGGCAGGGCTTTCGCGAAATCCTTGTGAAAGAGTACCCGCATCTGCCTTTTAATGTTTGTTTTATGAGTAAGGAGATTTGAAGCTGTAGATTAATCAGCCTAGCTTTTATCCCTAAATAGCTCCGCTGATCTTCGAGTCCCCTGAAGGGGACTTAAATCTGTTATTAGAAACAAAGTCCCCTTCAGGGGATTTAGGGGTCGTAAATATTAAATTGAGAAATAATTTGATGCAATTTCAATCAATCTTTCAGGTCGATGCTTTTACGGCAGAACCGTTTAAGGGAAATCCGGCGGGAGTGATGGTGGTAACGGAAGATATTACTGCCGAACGGATGCAACGGCTTGCCATGGAGATGAATCTCTCCGAGACGGCATTCATCTTTCCGCAAGGCGACAATCTGTTTCATATCCGTTATTTTACTCCGCTAAAGGAGGTCGATCTTTGCGGACATGCCACGCTTGCCAGCGCTCATATTTTGTACGAAACGGGTAGGGTAGCACCTGATGAACAGATACACTTCAAAGCAAAAGGAGCCGATCTTACCATTTCAAAATCGGGTAGCTGGCTGGAGATGAATTTTCCCCGTTATCCTTTGATTCAAAGGGCTTCGCATCCTGATTTTAAAGCTTTGGTTGGCTTTGAACCGGTGGAGTTGTACGATAGCAGTTACAACTGGGTGGTGGCTGTGGCAAATAATGAAGATGAGGTGAGGAATGCTTCGCCTGTTTTCAATGCACTGATAAATGACGGTCTGGGACATCTGATGATAACAGCTCCGGCGAGTACTCCCGGGTACGATTTTGTACTGCGTTGTTTTGCGCCCTGGGCGGGTATCGATGAAGATCCTGTGACAGGGTCGGCACATTGTGCTCTGACTCCGTTTTGGGTGGAAAAACTTGGCAAGAAACAACTCACATCTTTGCAGGTTTCCAAACGTACCGGAATCCTTAAAACGGAACTATCGGGAGATCGCGTGATAATCAAGGGTCAGGCGGTAACGGTGTTTGAAATTGAAGTGATAATAAACTAATTAATAATGAAATGAGACGGGAGTGAGGTTTTCTTTGCTCTTTGTTCTTTACTCTATTTGAATGATAGATTATAATTTGCCAAACGATATCGGTCTGGTGCTCGAGGGTGGGGGCTTCAGAGGAATGTACACCGCAGGAGTGCTTGACGCTTTTCTTCAGCAGGAACTTTATTTTAAGTATGTCATCGGAGTGTCGGCCGGAGCCGATTATGGTGCTTCGTATGTGTCGCGACAGTTTGGACGCAACCTTGCAGTCAACGAATATGTCTCCGATCCCAACTATTGCAGCTGGTTTCATTTGTTTTCAAAAGGGGAATATTTCAACGATGATTTTGTATACCGCTATTTGCCGGAGCATTTGGTCCCATTTGATTTTGAGGCTTTTTCAGCGAGTGGTGTCACGATGAAAGTCGGCCTGACCGATTGCAATACCGGCAAAGCTGATTTCAAAACGCTCGATGCTACGGATAAAGAACGATTTGCAACGTTGCTTTCGGCCACTTCTTCGCTTCCTGTCATTGCCAGACCCAAGAAGATCGACAATGAATTCTACATGGACGGCGGTATTTCCGATTCGATCCCGGTGCAGCAGGCTTTTCATGACGGACATAAACGTCTGGTGGTAATTCTTACGCGCGATGCTGCTTATCGTAAAGATCAGGTGAAATTTCTTCCTTTCTGGAAACGCCACTATCGTCAGTATCCTCTTTTGGCCGAAGCCATTATCAACCGCGCAGCCCAATATAACCAAACCCTCGACATGATTGCCAAGCTGGAGAAAGAAGGTAGTGTCTACGTAATCCGGCCCAATGAAACGCTTCCTGTTTCGAGAATGGAGAATAAGCCGAAACGTCTTGAAAAAGTGTACTACATGGGATTGGAGCAGATGAATAATGAAATAGATCGTCTGAAAGAGTGGATTGGGATTTAATCTGAGAAAAATATAATCTATTCGCCACTTTTTCGTGGCATAATTACAGAAAATGAGAATGCATAAAAATCTGAAACAAGCAGCGATATTGCCCCTCTTTTTGCTGGGCATATCATCTTTGAGTAATGCGCAATCTATCGATCCGATGGTGTCGCATATCGATT